>JAHFDQ010000262.1 GCA_023248915.1 Archangiaceae bacterium
ATCTCATGGAGATTAGGCAGTGCGGTCAGAAGTAACGACCAGCGCGCCGGGGCGCGGGGCCCGACCCGTTCAGGCGGTGGCGGCGCCCGACAGCGGCGGCGTGGCCTCACCGGTGTACTCGCGCAGCGAAAGGTAATGGACGTACTCGCACTGCACTGTCATGCGGTCGCCCTGGGCCAGCCGGGTCGGTCCGGCGGGGTGCATGACCTCGGCGCCTTCTCGCGGCTTCACCGCCAGCGTCAGTGCGCCGAACCGGTCGCGCAGCTCGGACACTGTCGTGCCCGCCAGCGCCGTCTTCGCCTCGAACTGCGACACCACCATGATGTGCTCGCCGACCTGGAACGAGTGCACGATGCGCGGGTCGAGCGCGGCCAGCGCCAGCGCGGGCGCGGCCAGGGCCGAGCTCGAGAGCGCCTCGGCCTGGAAATTCTCGCGCACCCGGGCCACCAGGTCGTCGTCGAACAGGCGGATGACCACCCTGATCTTCGCGTTGGCCCTGCGCGCGTCGAGCGCGAGGTTCAGGTTGGCGAGGTCGTCGTTGGTCGCGCAGACGATGGCCGCCGCGTGGGCGATGTTGGTGGCGCGCTGCAGGGCCTGCGGCGTCTTCACGTCGTCGATTAGCACCGGCACGCCCTCGTCGCGCAGCACCGAGACGAAGGCCGCGCTCTCGACCTTCTCGATCACCACCACGTCCTTGCCGAGCGCGAGCAGTTGGCTGACCACGCGGTACCCGACGCGGCCCGCTCCGACGACGACGATGTGGTTCTTCAGGCTCTGGGCGATCACGGCTATCCACTCCTTGTCGGCGCGGTGCTTGGCGAAGTACAGGTACCCGAAGCGCACCAGGCCGTCGACCACGATGGCGATGCCGCACGGCGGGATGACCAGGTTCAACACCTCGACCGCCAGGTTGTCGACGTACTCGAGCGAGGGCTGGCCGAAGAGCAGGAAGTAGACGTGGTGCAGCGCGCGGCCGAAGGCGATGCCGTGGCCGTCGGGCGTGCGGTACAGCGCCACGTAGACCAGCGGCATCACTCCGAAGAGCACCGCCGCCATGACGAACGTCACCTTGAACCGCGACAAGAGCGCGACCAGGTACCTGAGGTTTGCGCCCAGCCGGCGCCGCGGGCGGTTCATGGACTGGGCGCGCCTTACCACAGCCGCCCGACCTACTCGACGCGAACTGTCCCCGCCGCGGCCTCGCGCCCCGACCGCCGCTTCTCGATCACCCACACCGCCAGCACGCCCAGCTCGTAGCAGAGCAGCATCGGGCCGGCCATCAGCGCCAGGTTCACCGCGTCGCCGGTCGGCGTGATGACCGCCGCCAAGAGCAGCACCACGATGAAGGCGTGGCGCTGGTACTTCATCAACCACTTGGCCTTCACCAGCCCCACCAGGCCCAACAGCGCCATCACCAGCGGCAGCTCGAAGATGACCCCCAGCGCCAGCTCGAGCATCAGAATCAGCGTGAGCTGCTCGGTCATCGAGAGCATGGGCCGAGTCCAGTTGAGCGACTGGTGACGGGCCTTGCCCCGGCCAAGCTCGCGCTCGAGCTTCCAGAGCTCGGCCAGCTCGCCCGTCTGCGGAGCCAACGACGACAGGGTCGCGGCCGCCTCGTCCGCCAGCGCTTCGGCCCGGCCCAGGTCGCCCTTGCCGAAGGCTTCGGCGGCGGCGAGCCTCTTGTCCATCACCTGGGCCAGCAAAGGACCCACCCCGCTGCCCAGGCCCTGATGGGTGGCGTCGACCATTCGCCCCAGCCCCTCGAGGCGCGCGGAGAGGTCGACCGACCGCTTCGGCACCAGTGACAACCCCATGTCGCCCTCGACCTTGCCATCTCCTCCGGCCAACAGGTCGGCGCTGGCCTGCTTCGCCAGCGTTCCCGCCCGGGCCAGGTTGCCCAAGCGGAGGAACCGGATGGCGTCTTCCTCGCGCAGGCGGCCGGTCTCGAGCCGCGCCTGCACGGCGGTGGCCCCCTCGTCGCGCAGCAGAATCTCGAAGGCGGGCGGCAGCATCACGAAGTACGCGAACAGCACCCCCGCCACGAACGCCAGCGAACCCATGACGACGAAGGGCGCCGCCATCTTGCGCTCGGCCGCGTACAGCCCGGGCGAGACGAAGCCCCAGAGCTGCCAGAGGATAACCGGCGTCGACAGGAAGATGCCGCCGTAAAGCCCGACCTTCATATAGACGTTTATCTCTTCGATCGCCGACGTGTAGATGAGCTGAGCGGCCTCGGGCGGCAGAGAAACCAGCACCGGCCGCATCAAGATTCCGTACAGGCTCTTCGAGAAGAACAGCGCGACCACCCCCAGCGCGACGACCGAGAGCGTGCAGCGAATCAGCCGCGACCGCAGCTCGGTCAGGTGCTCGGCGAGGCTCATCTTGACGTCGCGCCGGCTGTCGGGGACGTCGTCCGCCGCCTCTGCCTCGGCGCTAGACGCCATCGGTGCCCGCCTCGGGCTTGCCCCGGGAGTCGTCGCTCTCGCCGGCCGGCGACTCTGCGCCGTCCGCCGACGACTCGGTTCGAACCGGCGCCGGGGACATTGCCGCCGGTTCGCCGGCCGCTGCCTCGACCGGGTTGACCTCGGCGACGACCGGCCCCGCGGCGCCCAGCGACGGGCGAAGCTCGGGGCCCGACCGGTACGGCAGCGACAGCGGCTTCAGCGCCGGCTTGGGGTGCGGCATTGCCGTCGGCGAAGGGGCTCTGGGCTCGTCGAGGTCCATGCGGTAGAACTCCCGCTCGACCACCGTCCGGACTTCCTCGGTCTGCCGCCGAAACTCGCGGAGAAACTTTCCAAGCCCCCGCGCCAGCTCGGGCAGGCGCTTGGGCCCCAGGACGAGCAGCGCCGCTACGAGAATGAAGAGCGCTTCACCGGCGCCGACGTTGAACATGGACGGGCTCGAGGGGGGTTATGACGCCCCGCCCCGGCGTTCGCAACCGCGCGTCAGACCGCTACTTCCGTACGGGGAAGGCAGTGCCCCTGCCGCAGTAGACGAAGGTGCCGTCCTTGCCCTTGCCCGCCCGTCTGAGCCCGCTGAAAGCGAGCAGAGCTCCCGGCCGGGAAGGCGCGAGCTTCGGGTCGTCGAGGCGCAGCACGACGGGCATTCCGGTGCCCATGCCGTCGAACGAGGCGACGAGCTCTCCGACGACGAACGTCTTGCCCGTTCCGCACCCGTTGTGGGCAATGCCGAAGTACGGGTACGCCCCGAGCACCGAAACAATCTTGACCTTGGCGTCTTCCATCATGACGCTCGTCAGGAAGCGCGGGTCGGCCTCGGCGTCCCGCATCGAATTGGCGGGGGTGAGCCGAATCTCGCCGCCGCGGCCTCCGGAGGCCGTTCCGGACGACGCCGTGGCGACCGGCGCGGGCTCGGACCTGGGCGGGGGAGCCGCGCCGGGCTTCAGCACGGTGCGCACCGGTTCGGCAGACCTGCTGCCGCCCGCTGACGGCTCGCCGCCGCCTCTCCGCTGCTCGGCGGCGAGGCGCGCCGCTTCCTTGGCCTGTTCAGCCTCGAGGCGTTTGGCCTCGGCGTCGAGCCTCCGGGACTCTTCGGCCAGTTGCCGCTCTTCGTCCCGGCGGCGCTTGTCCTCCTCGGCCAGCCGGCGCTTCTCGTCACCTGTCGCCTGCCGTTCGGCTTCCTTGCGCTTGCTCTCGTCGAGGGCAGCCCGCTTCCTCTCTTCGGCGTCGAGCCGCTGCTTTTCCTTCTCCGCGGCCGCTGCCTTGACCTTCTCATCGGCCTCGGCGCGCTGCTTCTCTTTCTCCGCCGCCGCGGCCTTGGCCTTGTCTCCGGCCTCGGCCCGCTGCTTTTCCTTCTCAGCGGCAGCGGCCTTGGCCTTCGCCTCGGCCTCGGCCTTCCGATTCGCCTCGGCCGCCTTCTTGTCCGCCTCGAGCTTGGCGCGGGCCTCTTCGATGGCCTTGTTCTTGGCCTCGAGCTCGGCCTTCTTCCTCGCCAGCTCGGAGTCCCGGGCATCGGCCTCGGCCTTCTTCTTGGCGAGCTCTTCGTCGCGCTTCTTCTCGGCGGCCGCCTTCTTGTCGGCGATGGCCTTCTGCTTGTCTTCCTCGACCTTGCGTTTCTTCTCTTCGGCGTCGAGTCGCTTCTTCTCGGCTTCGAGGCGCTTCTCCTCTTCCTTGTGCTTCTTCTCTTCCTCGGCGA
The DNA here is from genome assembly GCA_023248915.1 of Archangiaceae bacterium. Lineage (GTDB taxonomy): Bacteria > Myxococcota > Myxococcia > Myxococcales > Myxococcaceae > JAHFDQ01. Next base: position 4,156 of record JAHFDQ010000262.1, read on the forward strand.
GGCGCTTCTTCTCTTCCTCGGCCTTCTTCGCCCGGTCCTTGGCGTCGGCCTCGTCCTTCAGGCGCTTCGCCTCGGCGTCCGCCTTGGCCTTGACTTCGGCCTCGGCCTTCGCTTTCGCCTCTGCCTCTGCCTTCGCCTTGGCGGCCGCTTCGGCTTCTGCCTTCTTCTTGGCCTCGGCCTCGGCGGCCAGCCGCGCCTTCTCGTCGGCTTCGGCCTTTGCCTTGGCCTCGGCCTCGGCCTTCTTCCGCGCTTCCTCGGCCTTCAGGGCCTCTTCCCGGTCCTTGGCGGTGAGCACCTTCCGACTGGGCGCCGCGGGGGCGGCCTCGCCTTCCTTGGTTTCCTTGACGGCCGACTTCGGCACCGCCACGTCGGGCAGGTCGTCCTCGGCGAGAGCGGGAGAGGCGAAGGCGAGCAAGCCGCACAGGGCGAGAACCGGCGTCTGGGTCATGGCGGCGAGGGTCTAGTCCGGCGTGCGAGGCGGATCAACAGCCGGCGTCACTTCAGGGTCTGCCAGCCCCCGGCTGGCTTCCCGGCTGCCGCGGCCCGCGCCGGCCCGGCGCCTTCCACCGCCTTCTCCACCCGGCGGAAGAGGAAGGGCAACGACGCGGACAGGGCGATCGAGAAGGCGGCGACGCTCGGCATTCCCACCAGCTTCACCAGCACTCGGCCGTGCTCGTCGCGCACCATTGCTCCGCCCGGGCCAGCCAGAGGCACCGTCGAGAGCAGCTGCGACGACAGGAACGCCCCGGCCGCCGACGCCGCGTGCTGCACCGCCGACTGGAACGACTGGAAGCGCGCCCTCTCCCGGGGCCCCGGCACCTTCGAGGTGAGCGTGGTGTGCGAAACGTTGCGGAAGGCCATCGCCGACATGAAGACGACGAAGAACGCCATCGGGTGAAACCAGCTGACGTGCTCGTAGAAGAAGGCGTAGGTGGTGACCGCGACGAGCGCCGACCCGAACGTGCCGACCCGGAACGCGCCCAGCCGGTCGACCAAGCCCCCGACCAACCGAATCGATACGTAGCTGGCCATCCCGCCGACCAGGTACAGCCACTTCAGCCCCGACCGGGGGTACCCCAGGTTCCCCTGCAAGTAGGCTGAGATGTTCGGGATGATCGAAAAGCCCGCCATCATGACGGCCGCGGTCAAGAGGAACGAGAACCACACCGTGGGCCGCCGCAAGAGCTCGACCGTGCCGACCGGTTCGCCCGCCGCCTGGGCCTCGAGGTGCTTCTTCATCGGAGGCAGCAGGGTGACCGCCCCCACCGCCACCAACAGGCCCATCGACGCGACCGCGAAGAACGGCGCGCGCCAGCCGAGCACCTCGGCCAGCCAGAGCCCCATCGGCACCCCCACCACCGAGGCGACCGAAAAGGCGCTCATCACCGTGCTCAGCGCCCGCCCCCGGCGCTCGTTCGGAATCAGGTCCGAGATGATGGAGATGGACATCGAGGTCGCGGGCCCGCCAAACATTCCGGCGAGCACCCGGGCCGCGAGCAGCGTTTTCAGCCCCACCGCGAAGCCACCGGCCAGCGTGCCCAGCATCAGGCCCGCCAGCGACACCCCCAGCGCCTTCCGGCGGTCGAAGCGGTCGAGGAAGAGCGACCCCACCAGCCCCGCGACCGCCGCCGCCGCGGTGTAGGCGCCGCCGACCAGGCCGAGCTGCGACTCGGGAATGGCGAGCGCCTTGGCGAAGTCGGGGCCCATCGGCATCACCATCACGAAGTCCAGGATGTTGACGAACTGGACGGCGGTGATCAGCCAGACGATGGCCTGTTCTGACCGGGCGGGGACCTGCTGAGGGGGCGGAGCGTCGGACACCGGCGCCCCTTCTACCCGGTGCGGGCGCGCTTAGGTGCGGAACCGGCGAACTTCGGCGCGCAGCACCTCGGCCTGCTGCTGAAGCTGCTCGATGGCCTGCTCGAACTGTTTGACCGACCGCGACTGGTGCTCGGACACCGTCTTGATGGCCTCGACCGCCTTCAGCACCCCTTCGGTGCCCTTGGTCTGTTCTTTCTGGGCCCGGTTCAGGTGGGTCACCATCTCGTTGATGCTCTCGATGGACTTGGTGATCTGCTTCGACCCGTGCGCCTGTTCCTGAGAAGAGCGCTGCACGTGGTTGGTGATGAGCTTCATCTTCTCGGCGCTCTTGACGATCTGTTCCGAGCCCTTGGCCTGTTCGTTCGAAGACTTGGAGATCTGCTGCACCGTCGAGACGATGCGCTGAATCGACCCGGTCACCTGCTTCGACCCGCGCGCCTGCTCGACCGTGGCGCGGGCGATGGCCTTGACCATCTGGGTGCTCTTGTTGGCGGACTCGAAGATCTTCTTCAGCGCGCCTTCCGCTTCGCGGCCCAACAGCACGCCCTCGTCGACGTAGCGGACTCCGTGGTTCATCGCGGCGACCGCGTTGCGCGACTCTTCCTGCACCGATCGGATGACGTCGGCGATCTCTTTGGTCGAGGCGCCGGTGCGCTCGGCCAAGTCCTTGATCTCTTCGGCCACGACCGCGAAGCCCTTGCCGTGCTCTCCGGCCTGGGCGGCGATGATGGCGGCGTTCAGGGCGAGCAGGTTGGTCTGTTCGGCGACGTCGTCGATGACGTTGAGGATGTTGCCGATTTCCTGAATGCGCTTGCCGAGCTCTTCGATGACCGACGACGCCGACCGCGATGATTCCTTGATCTTGTCGATGCCGGCGATCGTCTTGCCCAGCGCCTCGACGCCGGTCTCTGCGTCCTTCGACACCTGCTCGGACAGCTTGGCGGTCTCGTCGGCGTGCATGCCGACCTGGCCGATCGACGCGTCCATCTCAGAGATGGAGGACGAGGTCTCGTCGGTCGAGGCCTGAAGCTCTTCGATGTTCTTCCCCACCTCGCGGATGGAAGAGGTCATCTGTTCGATGGCGCTGGTCGTCTCTTCCACCGAGGCCGCCATCGCCTGGACATTCTCGGCGACCTCGTCATTGGTGGCCGCCATCTGCATGATGGAGGACGAGCTCTCTTCGGCGCTCTGGTAGAGCACCTCGACGTTCTCGGCGATGCCGCGCAGCGAGGCCAGCATCTCGACCATCGACGACGAGGTTTCCTCGACCCGGGTGAGCACGGTCGACGCGCCGGACGACACGGTGTTGCCGGTGCGCGAGAGCTGCTCGATGACGCTGGCGACGCCTTCCGACACGCCGCGTATCCGCCCCAGCGTATCGCGCAGCGACTGGCCGATGCCGTTCAGGGCCGTGGCGAGGCTGCCGAGCTCGGACGAGGACGCCTCGGCCTCGACCCTCCCGGACAGGTCGGCCTCGGACAGCTTCGAGGCGACCGTCATCATCGAGCTCAGAGGCCGCAAGATGAACACCCGCGAGATGACCCACACCAGCCCGAGGAAGAGCGCGCAGCCGACGACGAGCGCCACCAGCACCGTGCGCCGCAGCGTCGAGAGCCCCTCGTCGATTCTCGACCGGTCGAGCGCCACCAGCACGAAGCCGGTGCCGACGCCCGACCTGGGCGCGACCGAGTCGGCCACCAGCAGCCGGCCGCTGTCGAGGGACATCTTCACCGGCCGACCGCGGGCGTTGAACTGGTCGAGGAGCGCCGGCAGGAGCGACGCTTCGTCGCCCGAAGTCTTTGCGACGAGCTCGTCGGGCGAGCAACGGTTGGTGCGGCAGACCAACACCGCGGCGAAGCGAACCTCCGGTTCACTGTCGGTGATGTCGCGGATTTCCGCCGAAGCAGCGTCGTCGAACTCGCGGGGGGCGATGACCACCTTGCGCTCGATCTCGCGGGCCACCCCCTTGCCCCGCTGCCAGAGCTCGTTGGTCAGGTAGCCCTCGGCCTGGGCGGGCACGATGAGGAACAACGAGCCGAGAATCGCGACCAGCGCCAGCGAGAACGAGCCGAAGATGGCCCAGTTGAGACCGATTTTGTGAAGGGGCGGCGCCAAGGGCCGAGACTGTACGGAAGCACGTCGGACGAGGGCAAGAAACCGTTGCGCCTGGTCCGAGTTGGAGTCCGCGGCCCAACCCAGGGTAAGGTCCCGCGCCC
>JAHFDQ010000263.1 GCA_023248915.1 Archangiaceae bacterium
TGCCACGTCCTGATGACACGCTCCCGCTGGACTTCGCGGCTGGCAACAAGGCGAAGGACGCGTCGGCAAGTCCCCCGCGGGCTCCTTCGCCGGCTCCGACGACGACGCCGGCCGCGCCGGCTGACGGGCCTGCCGTGCTCACCCTCATCGACGCCTCAGGCTTCATCTTCCGGGCCTTCCACGCGCTGCCGGGGCTCACCACGTCGAAGGGCTTACCCACCAACGCGGTGCTCGGCTTCTCGCGCATGCTGTTGAAGACGCTCCGCGAGCTGGCGCCGACTCACGTCGCGCTGTGCTTCGACAAGGACAGCCGCAGGGGCCGGTTGGAGATCGACCCCCAGTACAAGGCCAACCGGGCCGAGACGCCCGAAGACCTGACCGTGCAGTTCGACCTGATTCGCAAGGTGGCCGGGGTGCTCAATGTTCCGGTCCTCGAGGTGGCGGGCTGGGAAGCCGACGACGTCATCGGCACGCTGACCGTCCGCGCGCTCGAGCGCGGGCTTCGGGTGCGGGTCGTCACCAGCGACAAGGACTTCGTCCAGCTCATCGACGGCAACGTAGAGCTGTATGATCCCGTGCAGGACCGGCGCGTCGGGCGAGCCGAGGCGGTCGAGAAGTTCGGCGTGCAGCCCGAGCAAATGTGCGATTACCTGTCCCTGGTGGGAGACGCCTCGGACAACGTCCCCAAGGTGCCGGGGCTCGGTCCGAAGACCGCGGTCGAGTTGCTCGCGCAGTTCGGGTCGGTCGAGAAGTTGCTCAGCCGCCTGGCCGAGGTGAAGAAGCCGAAGATTCGTGAGGCGCTGGCGGCGAGCGTCGACCAGATCGCCCGCGCGCAGCGGCTGGTCCGCTTCAAGACCGATCTCGACCTGCCGGTGGCCTTGGACGACCTGGCGCGGCGGCCCATCCACGCGGCCGAGGCCCGGGCCCTGTTCACCGAGCTCGAGTTCTTCAAGCTGATTCAAGAGATGCCCACGGTCGCGCCCGCCGAGGCCCCGGCGAGCACCGGGTTGGCTACCGACCTGGCCGCGCTCTTTGCGATCGCGAAGGCGGCGAGGGCCTCGGGCGGCGTGGCCCTGGCCGCGGCGTACGAAGGGCTGGCCACCGCGGCGAAGCCCATCGGACTGGCGCTGGCGGTGGCGGACGGAACGGCGTGGTACGTGCCGCTCTCGCAGTCGACCGGCCCCAGGGCCTCCGAAGCCGACCTGGCGGAGGCGCTGGGGCCCATGCTGGCGGACGCGAAGGTCAAGAAGCAGGGGCATGATCTCAAGGCGGTCTCGCACCTGCTGGCGCGGGTGGGCGTCGACCTGGCCGGCGTCGACGGGGACGTCGAGCTCTTGTCCTACCTGCTCAACCCTTCCCGGAAGGAGCACGCGCTCGGCGATCTCGCCCGCGAGCGGTTGGGCCTCGAGCTGCCCGCGTCGCCCGCGCCGCCTGGGCGCGGCAAGCAGAAACGGTCGCTGGCCGACGTCCCTCCCGAGGCCGCGGCCGGGGTGTACGGCGCCTGGGCCCGGGCCACCGCGCGGCTCGCCCCCCAGCTGTGGGAAGAGGCCGAGCAGGTGGGGTTGGCGCACGTGGCGCGCGACCTCGAGCTGCCGCTCGTGCCGGTGCTGGCGCGGATGGAACGGGTGGGCATTCGCGTCGATGTGCCGGCGCTCGCCGAGATCTCCCACCGGGTGGACGCCGCGGTGCGCGAACGGCTAGAGGCCATCAAGACGCTGGCCGGCCACGAGGTGAACGTCGGTTCGCCGTCGCAGCTCGCCCACGTGCTCTTCGACGAGCTGGGCTTGCCGGTGATCAAGCGCGGCAAGACGGGCCCGTCGACCGACCAGGAAGTGCTCGAAAAGCTGGCCGACCAGCACCCGCTGCCGAGGGCGATTCTCGAGTACCGGAACGTCGCCAAGCTGAAGAGCACCTACCTGGACACGCTGCCGGGGCTGATCGCCGCCGACGGGCGCGTGCACACCACCTTCAACCAGGCGGCCGCCGCGACCGGGCGCCTGTCGTCGACCGACCCCAACCTCCAGAACATTCCCATCCGCACCGAGCTGGGGCGCGAGATTCGCCGGGCCTTCGTCGCCGACCCGGGCTGGAAGCTGGTGTCGGCCGACTACAGCCAGATCGAGCTGCGCATTCTCGCCCACATCTCGGGCGACCCGGGCCTGGTGCAGGCCTTCGCCGAGGGCGCCGACGTGCACACGCGCACCGCGGCCGAGGTCTTCGGGGTGAAGCCCGGCGAGGTGACCGACGACCAGCGGCGCGCCGCGAAGATGGTCAACTACGGCATCGCCTACGGGCTGTCGGCGCACGGGCTGGCGGCGCGGCTGGCCATTCCGGTCGAAGAGGCGGCCGGCATCATCGAGCGGTACTTCCAGCGCTACTCCGGCATTCACGAGTACCTCGTGCAAACGGTGCAGAAGGCAAGGAAGACCGGCTTCGTCGAGACGCTGTTCGGGCGGAGGCGGCTGATGCCCGAGCTCGGGTCGCCCATCCGGTCGGTGGCAATGGCGGCCGAGCGGGCGGCCATCAACATGCCCATTCAGGGCACGGCGGCCGACCTGGTGAAGCTGGCGATGCTGCAGGTCGACCGCGCGCTCACCGAGCGGAAGCTCGAGGCCCGCATGCTGCTGCAGGTGCACGACGAGCTCGTCTTCGAGGCCCCCGGGGGCGAAGTGGCCGCGGTGCAGGCGCTCGCGCGCGAGGTGATGTCCGGAGTGCGCGAGCTCAAAGTGCCCCTGGTGGTCGACGTGGGAGCCGGTCGGAGCTGGGCCGAAGCCCACTGAATCTGTGGTAACAGGCAGCCATGGCCGATCGCGTTCAGAAGGGTGCCAGCAAGGAAACGCCGACCGGCCTGTTGTCCGGGCTGACCGAGAAGCTGTCCGAGCTCGAAGATGCCGTCGGGCAGCAGGCCGACCGGTTCACCGCGGTGCTCGAGATTGGCGCCGCCATCTCGTCCGCGCGCGACGTCGACGGGCTGTTGCGCCTGGTGATGGACCGGCTGACCGCGCTGCTCGGCGCCGAGGCCTCGTCGCTGTTCATGCTCGACGCGAGCAAGCAAGAGCTTTGGTCCCGGGTGCTGCGCGGGTCGGCCCTGAAGGAGATTCGGCTGCCGCTCGGGTCGGGCATCGCCGGCCATGTCGTGACGAGCGGGCAGACGCTGATCCTCGGCGACGCCTACGCCGACATCCGGTTCAACCCCGACATCGACCGCATCTCGGGGTTTCGCACCCGGTCGATCGTCGCCGCGCCGCTCCGGCACGTGAGCGGCCGAATTCTGGGCGTCCTCGAGGTGCTGGACCGGCGGGTGAACGCCTTCAACGCCGACGATCGGTCGCTGGTCGACGCGGTAGCCTCGCAGATCGCCGCGGTGCTCGACAACGTGCTCTTGCTCGACGAGCTGCGCAGCCAGAACGAGAAGCTGTTGCGGTCTGGCGAGAAACTGTCGATGGCCGTGCGCGAGCTCGACCTGCTCTACGAGGTCGAGCGGGCGGTGACGTCGGCCGAGGGGCAGGGCGAGCTGCTCGACCGCATTCTCGCCAAGGCGATCGAGGTCATCGGCGCGCAGGCCGGCTCGGTGCTGCTGTTGGCCGGCGATCCGGACGCCCTGTACTTCCGCGCCGCCCGCGGCGAGAAGGCCGAGAAGCTGATCTCGATGAGCCTGAAGTCGGGGCAGGGCATCGTGGGCCACGTGGCCCAGACCGGCGAGGCGATTCGCGTCGAAAAGGCAGACGACAGCCCCCATCACGACAAGACGATCGCCCGAAAGCTGGGGTTGGCGGTCGAGGCGGTGCTGTGCGTGCCCATCGAAGGCGAAGACCGGGTGCTCGGAGCGCTCGAGCTGCTCAACAAGCCGGGCGGCTTCGACGCCGCCGACGAGCGGCTGGCGACGCTGCTCGCCGGCCAGAGCGGGCGCGCCATTTTGGTGCGCAACCGCCGCGAGGCGGGCGAGCGCGAGGCGCGGCTGTCTTCCATCGGCCAGATGCTCTCGGGCGTCGTGCATGATCTTCGCACCCCGATGACGGTCATCAGCGGCTATGCCCAGATGATGGCGGTCGAGTCGGACGCCGCCGAGCGCCGCAGGGCGGCCGACGTCATCGAGAAGCAGTTCGAACAGGTGCAGGCGATGATCGGCGAGACGCTGGCGTTCGCGCGCGGAGAACGCGACGTGCTGCTGCGCAAGGTCTTCGTGGGCAAGTTCGTCGCCGAGGTCGAGGACTACCTGAAGAAAGACCTCGAGTCGGGCGGGGTCGAGGTGAAGGTCGCCGCCGACTACACGGGTTCCGCCCGCTTCGACGAGAACAAGCTGAAGCGCGTCATCTACAACATCGCCCGGAACGCGGCGCAGGCCATGCCCAACGGCGGCCGCTTCACCTTCGGCGTCTCGCGCGAGGGGCCCGACCTGGTGCTCCGGTTCGCCGACAACGGGCCCGGGATTCCTCCGGAGATCGCCGACCGGCTCTTCGAGTCCTTCGTCACCGCGCGCAAGAAGGGCGGCACCGGCCTGGGCCTGGCGATCGTGAAGAAGATCGTCGAGGAGCACGGCGGCACGGTCGGCTTCAAGAGCCGGCCCGGCAAGGGCACCACGTTCGAGGTACGCTTCCCCGCCGGCACGCCGGCGGAGTAGGGGCCGCGCCGCGCTGTCAGTGCAGCGTCGGCTTTCCCGATTCGGCCCGGTCGTCTTCGGGCCCCGGGCCCGACGGGTTGTCGTCCACCTCGACCGGGCTCGGGTGCGCGGGCTCGGCCGATGGGCCTTCGGCGAGCGCCCGGGCCGCGGCTTCGGCCAGCTCTTCGGCTTCCTGTCCGGCGCGCTTGCGGGCGTTGGCGCGGCGGCGGCGGAGGTAGCCCACGAAGGTGATGCCCGCGGCGATCGCCCACAGCGTCGACCCGCCGGTCACCACCGGAATCCAGGTGTAGCGGCGGGGCAGCTCGGCGCGCCAGTCGCGCTCGTCCAGCAACAGCGAGGTGTGGAAGGCCTTGGCGAACGACGTCTCGAACGACTCTCCCGCGCGGACGCCGTCGAGCAGCGTCCCCATCTGGGCCGGGCCGTGGCGTTCGACCAGGTAGGCGACGAAGGCCGCGCTCTGGGCGTAGGCGACGTCGACGTCGGACGGGTGGTCGGGCCAGCGGTCGGACAGGTCTTCGAAGTGGACGACGCGGTCCTGCTGCACGGCGCGGAACAGAGTGGCGTAGTGCCCCAGCGAGTACCGCCGTTCGCCGGCCAGGGTGACGGCCAGCCCTTCCTGGAACCAGCGGGGCCAAGTTCCGCCGAGCTGGCCGAGCGCGACGTGCGACAGCTCGTGGCGAAGCGTCGCCGGGCCGTCGGGTTCGGTCAGCGAGTGGGCCTCGAGCAGCACCAGATCGTGCGCGGGGTACGCGAGCGCCACCGCCCAGCCCGGCACCTTGCCGTCGGGCAGGGCCAGGGCCTCGAGCTCGGCGCGGCCGACCCCGACGCGAATCTCAGTCACGCCGGGCCAATCGCGCCCGAGGACATCGCGGAACTGGTCGCGCGCCTCTTCGACGACGCTGGCCAGCGCCCGGGCCGACCCTTCCGCGCGGGCGGTGTACAAGATTCGGAATCGCGGCGTGGCCAGCTCGCCCGCGACTCCGGCCGGTCGGCCCGAGGGTACCAAGGGCGCCTCGGCCTCGGCCGAACCACCGGTCGAAGCGAGGGCCGAGCGCGAGGCGAGCAGCAGGCAGGCGATGGCGACGAGGCGAAGCACGCTAGAGAGCAGTCATAGCAGCCTCGGCGGCGGCGACATCAAGCCCCCCTACCCGCACCCGCTTCTTCCGCGAGGCGTCGCCGTGCTCGAGCGTCACCTGCCGGCGGGGGACGCCCAGCCAGCGGGCGAGCAGGTCGACCAGCTCGGCGTTGGCGGCCCCGTCCACCGGGGGGGGCGGCGAGCTGCACCTTGAGCAGCCCTCCGTGCTCGCCCACCACCCGGCTCTTCGAAGCTCGGGGCTGGACGACGACCGACAGCTCGACCCCGCCGTCGACGGCGCGAAGGAACGGCAACCCCACGGCTACTCGCCGCCGGTGGCCTTCTTCTGGGTCAAGAACGACACGTTGTCCTCGACCCGCCCGCGTTCGACGTCGCCCGAAGAGGCGCGGAAGGTCTCGAGCAGCTTCGAGTGGGCGTCGATGACCGACTTCACCTGGGACTCGAACTGCACCCGCTGGCGCTTCAGCTCGTTGATGTCTTCGACCACCTGCACCAGCTTGGTGTGGGCGCCCTGGACGATCTTCTCGGCCTGGTGCTCGGCGCTCGCGACGATGATGTCGGCCTCTTTCTTGGCCGACCCCTTCAGGTCTTCGCTGATGCGCTGGGCGGTCACCATCGTCTCTTGGAGGGTGCGCTCGCGTTCCAGGTGCTGCTCGAGCCGCGCCAGGGTGCGCTTCTGCTCTTCCTTCAGCGCGATGTTCTCTTTGACCACCTCTTCGAACTCGCCGGCCACCAGCTCGAGGAAGGCCTCGACCTCGCGGCGGGTGAAGCCGCGGAAGGCCGTCTCGAAGCGTTTCTGGCGGATGTCGAGGGGAGTGATCTTCATGGTGGCCCGAGTATAGGTCGGCCTGCCCGGCCCCGGAAGCGCGGGGCACTACCCCTTGTCGAGGAACTGCTCGCCCAGCTCGCGGGCCCGGCGGGTCGCCGCCTCGACGGCGTCGATCAGGGTGGTGCGCAGGCCGCCCGCCTCGAGGGTATGCAGGCCGGCGATGGCGGTGCCTCCGGGAGAGGTCACCTGGTCTTTGAGCGCGCCCGGGTGGGCCTTGGTCTCGATGAGCAGCTTGGCGCTGCCCAGCACAGTCTGCGACGCCAGCTTCAGGGCGGTATACCGGGGCAGGCCGACCTTCACCCCGGCGTCGCACAGGGCTTCGATGATCAGGAACACGTAGGCAGGCCCGCTGCCGGACAGGCCGGTGACCGCGTCGAGCAGGTTCTCGTCGACCACGGTGGTGATGCCGACGGCCTGGAACAGCCCCTCGGCGGTGCGAAGGTCGTCCTCGGTGGCGTGTTCGCCGCCGGAAAGGGCGCAGGCGCCGGCGCCGACCAGCGACGGGGTGTTGGGCATGGCCCGCACCACCCGCGCCCCCGACCCCAGCTTTCGCTCGAGCGCCACGATGGGTACCCCGGCGGCGATCGACACGACCAGCTTGGACCTGTCGATGGCCGGGGCGAGCTGCGTGAGCAGCTTGGACATCGCCTGGGGCTTCACCGCCAGCACCACCACCTCGGCCTCGCGGGCCGCGGCGAGGTTGTCCGTCGTCACCCGAATCGGGTACGCGGCCGAGAGCTCGGCCAGCCGTTCCGCGCGGCGACCGGTGGCGACCAGGTCTTCGCCCCGCGCGGTGCCGGCGCGCAGCAACCCCTTGATCATCGCCTCGGCCATGTTCCCGGCTCCGATGAAGGCGATCTTCTTCCCGTGAATCGACGGCGGTTTCGGTTCGGTCACGGCGAGCCCCACTGTTCGAGCGCGGCGCGCGCGGCGTCGCGCACCGTCGGGTTGTATTCCTGGCCTTCCGCGACCGAGGCCAGCATCTCGTGCGCGGCCGAAGCGCGCTGGAAGAGCAGGGCGTCGATCGACTTCAGCTTCAGCCGGTCGGCCAGCAACGGATGGCGGATCACGTTCGACAGAATTTCGACCGCGCGGGGGGTGGCGAAGTGGGTGATGGCGTCCAGCGCGGCGTCCTGAATCGCCGGCTGGCCGTCGAAGATCATCGACGCCAGCGGGTTGAGCGCGCGGGGGTCGCCCAACAGCGCCAGGTCTTCGATCGCCACGACGCGGATTTCGAGGGGAGCAGGTTCGAAGGCCCAGGCCAGCGCCCGGACGAGCGCCACGTCACCGTCGCCGGGAGCCGGGGCCGGGGCAGGCGCGCGGGCCGGCTGCGCGGCCTCGTCATCGTCCTTGGTGTTGCCGAGCGCTCCCGGAGGACGCCGGGGGGCGGCCGCGGCGCCGCAGCACAGGACGATGGCGAAGAGCGCGAGCGGGCGCATGGCGGTGTCTTAGCGCAGTCGGGCCGCCCGGGGGCCGCGGAAAAACACCGAGCCGTTTTCTTGCGCGATCGCCGAGCGGAGGTACAACAAACGACAGCTCTGTAGCACCTCGGAGGGTCACGAACGATGAGAGCCCGCGCGGTGGTCGCTACCGCCCTGGAAGGCGTCGAAGTCGAGTGCACGCACTGCGGAATCCGGATGTCCA
>JAHFDQ010000264.1 GCA_023248915.1 Archangiaceae bacterium
CCGACGCCCGACAGGCCGGCCAGGTGGCCGAAGCGCGACACGCCGGTGTTGGAAGAGCGCGGCGCCACCACCGAGTCGATGGTCTCGTGCGTCCGGAAGATCTGCCGCCGTACCCCGAAGCCCCACACCTGCTCGCGGGCCTTCGGGAAGCGCAACAGGTGCAGCGGAATGGCGAGCTCGGCCGACCAGCCGTCGGGGCGGCCCGCGGCGGCTCCGGCCCAGACGCCGTCCCAGGTCTCGGTGAAGTTGCTGTCGTCGAACATCAGGCCGTCGACCAGCACGCCGCCGGCGTTGACGGAGAACACGGTGGCCGTACGGTGATCATGGGTCGAGTCGATCGCCACCCAGACCTTGTCGGACGGCGGCGGGTCGTCGCGCCTCCCGAGGCTCCGGGCAATCTCCGCGGGCTTCGAGTCGAAGCAGGTGATGCCCACGTACAGCTTCTTGTCGTCGTACAGCACGCGCAGCTCGGTCCGCTCGGAAGGGGGCGCGTTCTCGGCCGGGAAGGACTGGACGAACGCGTCGAAGACCGGCGCCGTCGCCCAGCCCGGCTCGTCCAGCCGCCCGTCCACGCGGATGGGGCCTTGGGCGCGAACGGCGGAGATGACCTGGTTGACGCCGGGCCCTTCGACGGCGGCGAGGGCCGTGGTCGCGCAGAGGGTCGCCGCGCCGATCAGGAGTCGGTGTCGTCGCATTGTCAGTTTCCGGACGCCCCTACGGCCTGGGGCCGATGCTATTGCACGTCCTTGACGAGGTGTCGCCGCGAAGCCTGACGGCGGCCGGCATTCGTACCGAGGCTCTTCACGGGTCGGCGTGCCTCTGCTATTCGGCGTGCGGAGGGCGGACGTGAGCAAGCAGCCCGAACGCGTGGTGAGCGAGGCCATCGATCGCCTGGTCGGGCTGCGCCTGAAAGATCCGCATGCGCTCCTGGGCATTCACCCCGACGACGCGGGCGTGGTGGTGCGCACCTACCGACCCGAGGCCGAACGGGTCGAGCTGGTGCCGGAGTTCGGCACCCGCATTCCGATGAAGGAACGCCGCGGGGGCGTCTTCGAGGCGCGCATTGACGGCACCACAGAGGCCTTCACCTACCTGCTCGACGTCGCCTACCGCGGGGGCGCCACCTTCACCGTTCGCGACCCGTACTGTTTCACCCCGACGATCGGCGAGCAGGACCTGCACTTCGCCGGCGAGGGGCGGCACGAGCGGCTCTGGGAAAGGCTGGGGGCGCACCCGACGCTGCACACCGGCGTGGGCGGGGTGTCCTTCGCGGTGTGGGCGCCGACGGCGTCGAGCGTGTCGGTGGTGGGCGACTTCAACCACTGGGACGGCCGGCTGCACCCGATGCGCGCCATGGGAGCCTCGGGCATCTGGGAACTGTTCGTCCCCGACGTGGGCGAGGGTTGCCGGTACAAGTTCGAGGTTCACCCGGCGCACGGCGGGCCGCCCTTGTTGAAGGCCGACCCGTTCGCGTTTCGCACCGAAGTCCCGCCCGCGACGGCGTCGGTGGTGCACGACCTGCGCCACTTCCGCTGGGGCGACGACGCCTGGGTGACTGGGCGCGACGCGGCCGACCTGGCGCGAAGGCCCATCTCCATCTACGAGGTGCACCTGTCGTCGTGGCGCCGGCTGGTGGAAGAAGGCAACCGGCCCCTCACCTACCGCGAGGTAGCCCCGGCGCTGGCCGAGTACGTCGAGCGGCTCGGCTTCACGCACGTCGAGCTCTTGCCCATTTCCGAGCACCCGTACGGCGGTTCGTGGGGGTACCAGATCAGCTCGTACTACGCGCCGACGGCCCGGTTCGGCCACCCCGACGACGTCAGGTACCTGATCGACTACCTGCACCAGCGGGGCATCGGCGTCCTCGTCGACTGGGTGCCGGGCCACTTCCCGCGAGACGACTTCGCGCTGGCCCGGTTCGACGGCACCGCGCTGTACGAGCACGCCGACCCGCGGCAGGGCGAGCACCCCGACTGGGGCACGCTGATCTTCAACTACGGCCGCAACGAGGTGAGGAACTTCCTCATCGCCAACGCGCTGTTCTGGATCGAGGAGTACCACGTCGACGGCCTGCGAGTAGACGCGGTCGCCTCGATGCTCTACCTCGACTACAGCCGCGCGCAGGGAGAGTGGATTCCGAACCGCTTCGGCGGCCGCGAGAACGAAGAGGCGATCGGCTTTTTGCGCGAGCTGAACGACACCGTGCACAAGAAGCACCCCGGCGTGTGCATGGTGGCCGAGGAATCGACCGCCTGGCCGAGGGTGAGCCGGCCCACGTCCGAAGGGGGCCTGGGCTTCACCTTCAAGTGGAACATGGGGTGGATGCACGACACCCTGCGCTACTTCTCGAAGGACCCCATCTACCGGCGGCACCACCACCGCGACATGACCTTCGGCATGCTGTACGCGTTCAGCGAGCAGTTCATGCTGCCGCTGTCGCACGACGAGGTGGTGCACGGGAAGGGTTCGCTGTGGCAGCGCATGCCCGGCGACCCGTGGCAGAAGCACGCCAATCTGCGCGCGCTCTACGCGTGGATGTGGGCCTACCCCGGCAAGAAGCTGTTGTTCATGGGCGGAGAGATCGCCCAGAGCAACGAGTGGGACCACTCGAAGAGCCTGGACTGGCACCTCTTGGACCACGAGCACCACCGAGGCGTGCAGTCGCTGGTGGGAGACCTGAACCGGCTGTACCGGGCGGCTCCGGCGCTCTTCGAGGTGGACGGAGAGCCGGCGGGCTTCCAGTGGCTGCAGGCCGACGCGGCCGACGCGAACGTGCTGGCCTTCGTCCGCCGGTCGCGCGACTCGCAGAGCCACCTGGTGTGCGTCGGAAACTTCGCGCCGGCGCCCCGCTACAACTACCGGGTCGGCTGCCCGCGGGTGAGCGCCTACGCCGAGGTAGTGAATTCCGACTCGGGCTACTACGGGGGCTCTGGGACGGGGAACGCGGGCAAGGTGTGGGCCGAGCCCATTCCGTGGGACGGCCAGCCCGCCTCGATCGAGCTGACGCTTCCGCCGCTCGGAGTGCTCTGGCTGGCGCCGGACTGAGGGCGTGGGTCGGCCGGGTATCGCGGGGTATCGCGTGACCCGTGCAACGAATGCGCGCGGCCCGTAGAACGCCTGGCCCGGTCGGGCTTTGGGGGCGGGCGTTGCCTTTGGCACGCCCGGTGAAGCGCCACCCGGGCACACTACCGGAGCCCGACCAGATGATCCGACACCCCCCTGCCGAGCGGAGAGTCGACGCGCGCGCCGAGGTCGCGGCGTCGGCGGTGGTACTCGCGGGAAACCGCAACGCCGGCACCTTCCTGGTCGAGAACCTGTCGGCCGGAGGGGCCCTGCTGGTGGGCGACCCGCTGGTCTGCATCGGTCAGCGCGTGAAGCTGTTGCTCTCGCTGGTGACCCGGCCGGTGCTCAGCCTGATGGCAGAAGTCATCCGGCGCGGAGAGCGGTCGTCGGGTGAGATGACGTTCGTGATCGAGTTCCGCAACGTCCCGGCCAGCGGGCAAGACCGCATTCAGCGCACGGTGCTCGCGGCGCTCGAGCGGAGGAACATCGCCGAGCGCGCGCCCGACCTGCGCCGGGAAGTCGAGTCGCCGCCTACTTGAACTCGAGGGCGATTGCCCGCCGCGAGTCATTGCTCGATCTGGTCGGCGACGACGGCCACGGCCTGGCGGTTCAGGCGAGCGCGGTGGGTGGCCCAGATGCGGCGTTCCTTCTCTTCGCGCTGAAGCCGTTCCTGGCGCGCGAGGAAGGCTTGCACGGCCTGGCGGACGATCTCAGAGCGGTTAGCGGCGGCCCTGCCCTTCTTGCCGCCCGCACGGGCCATCTGGGCGGCATAGCGGTCGAGCACCCGGAGGGTCGGTTCATCAATAGAAATCGCAATAGTCTTCATACGGGCAAGCCATCACTCAGGCGCCGCGGGTTCCATGCCGGGAGGGACGCATCTGAACGCGAATCTTTCCGGATCAGGTGAAGGTGCAGAGAAGGTCGAGCGCGAGCGTGTAACTCTCGACCTCGCCCCTTCGGGGGAAGACCTCGCCTGCGCCGACCGAAAGGTCGAGCCCCAGCCAGAAGCTCTGCTCGCCCCGCAGACACTTGAGCAGCACCCAGTGTTGGTTCGGCTGCACCGTGGGAACGTAGGCGTAGTCCAACCTGGTCAGCTCGACCCCCATGACCGAGCCGTCGACTGTGAGGGAGCTCTCGAGACTCGGTGAGTCCATTCCGCCCTCGACTCGCCACGCCAGCAGGAAAGCGCTTCGGGCCAACGGGCTTCGCTCGTGGTCGGCCGGCATCGAGAACGTGAGGGGGAAGCCCAGGCACTTGCTCATGTCGAATGTTGCCGGGTCCATGGCTGGAATCTCCGGGAGGTCGAGACCCATCGAGAATCGGCAGTACGCCACTGCGTCGTCGATTCCGGCAGTGAGGCGCCACTGGTCAGGCCCCGTCCGCTGGACGTCGAACCGGAACCTCATCGTCGGTCTGTCGCCGTCTATCTTCCCGTCCCGGTCGAGGTTGAGTGCGAGGAGGAGCCGTTCTGGGTCCTGCCCGCCGCGGACCAAGGTGTTCGCCGCGGCGATGTTCCCGAGCCTCTTCAGCAGCTCGGCATCGATCGGCCGACTCGGAAGGGGGGCCGGCTCTGAATCACGAGCCTCGACCTTCTTCTCGTGGGTCGAGTCGCCGCCGGGACGTTGAACCGAAACTGAAGCGGACTTCTTCTTGAAGGCGTCGAGAAATCCCATACCCGGGAAGTGCTACCAGAAAAGGACGCCCCCGCCACCATCAGCACAAGCTACTTGCTCGCGCACTTCCCGCCGCGGCAACTTCCCTTGCCGCAGTCGCGGTCGCTCGAGCAATTGCCGTCAGGGCCGTTCGCACACTTCCCGCTCCGGCAGCTCGCCCCGCCGCAGTCTCGGTCCGACGAGCAGGAGGCGCCGGCGGCCGTCGCGCACTTGCCACTGCGACAGCTCACTCCGTCACCGCAGTCGCGATCGCTCGAACACCCGCCGGCGCTGACGGCGCACTTGCCGCTCCGGCAGCTCCCCTCGCCGCAGTCGCGGTCGCTGGAACAGCTCCCGTCGGGAGCGTTGGCGCATTTGCCGCTCCGGCAAATCGCGGCGCCGCAGTCTCGGTCGGACGAGCATGAGGAACCGGCGGCCGTCGCGCACTTGCCGCTGCGACAGCTGACTCCGCCGCCGCAGTCCCGGTCACTCGAGCAATCGGCCCACGCGGATGTTGAGGTGACGACTAGAGCCAGGACGACGAGGAAGCGCATGACGCCACAACAGCACACTCGGTGCTTGGCGTCGCCACAGTTGTCCCGGGTCGGGGCCGGGCCCCGACGCGCGCGAGATCAAGGTGAGCAGACGAAACTGGGGCGCTCTTCCGCCAGCGACTGCCTACCGCTACGCCAGGCCGACTGAATCGAGGTCGGGACCGAATAGCGGCAGCTCGCTCTTGGGCGCGGTCGGCATCTCTCGGCGAATCCGCTTTGCGATATTTTCGCGCGCATCGTCGGCGGCCAACCTCAAGAGCTGTCGCCAGTCCTCCTGCCCCCTCACCTGCAGGAACCTGTTCTCGGTCGCCACGTAGACGAGCGAGGCCTTCTGGTCCAGCATCAAGCGCCAGACGTTGAGCATTGTGCCGACGCTCTCGCCGTCCCAGAGCATGAACCCAACGGTGGCTTCCTTGGCCATCGCCTGGTCTTTGGCGGCGTAGAACTCGAACGTGCCCGGCTTGGCATTTGCGGCGACCCGGCGGCATGTCCACCGCCCCAGATTGTTTCGGGGGGCCCTGCCCGAGCAAAACACTTCGACGTTCTTGTAGGCCTGGCCCTCAAGGTACTTCTGGAACGCCTTGTCGGCCCCGTTGGCATCACCGACCACGACCCGGAACTGCTGGCGCACGATGCGATCCAATCGCCGCCGGACCTCGTCGTTGAGCTTGGAGATGCGGCGAGAGCCGCCAAGCATCACGCAAGTCATCGTGAGCTCCGGGTGCGCGTCAAAGCGAGGGCGAACACCTTCAAGGCCCCGCCATTCTTGAGGAGCACATCCGTGACGGCGTTCATTGTCGCGCCCGAGCGGAATAGATCGTCGAACAGGAGCACCGTGCGTCCCTTGACCCTGGCAGCGTCGATGCTGTGCACGCCCGCGAGTAGTTTCTGCCGTTCACCAAAGTCGACCACATTCTTCAGTTCTGGAATCTGCCTCGTGCGCCTCACCGCCTCGGGGACGAACTCGAGCCCGAGGACTTCGGCCAGCTACTTCCCGACCAGGAAGACGGGGGCCAGTTTCCGTCGTCGGGACGCGGGGACGGGCACGATGAGTTGGGCGCCGCATTTCCAGGACTTCACGAAGGCTGCGGCGGTCGCGGCGAGCCTTGCGACCTCCGCTGAGTCCTGGGAGTACTTCAACCTGTAGAGCGACTCGCCGACCTCGGTCCTGACCGTACTGAACATGGGATGGCCGTACTCGTCGTGCCCCATGAACTCACTGCTACTGCTGTGGAAGTCAAGGGCAAAACCCTGCGCCCAGTTTCCCACTAACTTTTGCGGCTTGGTGGCGAGCGACTTTGTCTGACTCATGGTCCTGCTCGTTCAGAAATGGCCGTTGGCGGAGCCCGAAGACGAAGCCCCCGTCACCTGCGGGAACGAATCCCTGTGGTGACGGGGGCCTCAATGGTCGGGGCGACAGGATTTGAACCTGCGACCACTTGCACCCCAAGCAAGTGCGCTACCAGGCTGCGCTACGCCCCGTTGATTCTGAAAACTGCGCCGGCGGTTATGCCCGCCTGGCGGCACAGCGTCAAGGCGGCGCTAATCGTCGCCCTCGCCGGCGTCGTCGGAAGGGTTCTTGTCGTCGTCCTCGGCGGTGGCCTCTCCGTCGTTCACCTGCTCGCCGCCGTTCAACGCCGTCTTCAGCACCTGGCTGGGGCGGAAGGTCAGCACCCGGCGCGCGGAGATTTCAATCTCCTTGCCGGTCTGCGGGTTGCGGCCCACCCTCGCCTTCTTCTGGCGAACCTGGAAGTTGCCGAAGCCGGAGATCTTGATCCGGTCGCCGCGCTCGAGCGTCTCTTTGAGCGTGTCGAACACCAGCTCGACGATCTCGGCCGATTCCTTCTTCGAGAAGCCGACCTTCTCGTAGACGCTCTCGATGATGTCCGCCTTGGTCATTGCTAACTGCCCCCAAAAATGAGTTCGCCGCCGAAAATGACAGGGCCGGCCGATCTCGTCAACGCCCCGCCGTCATTGAGGAATCGCGCCACGTAAGCTGCCTCCCAGCCGGCGATTGACCTCGGCGACGATCTTCTGATGCGCCTCGCTCACCTCCGAGTCGGTGAGCGTGCGGTCCGCCGCGCGGTACGTCAGCGCGTAGGCGACGTTCTTCTTCCCTTCGGGGATGGGCTGGCCCGTGTAGACGTCAAACACGCGCGCCTCGACGACCAGCGGCGAACCCACCTCGACCAGCACCTTCTGCACCTCGGCGTTCGGCAGCTCGACCGGTACGACGACGGCCAGGTCCCTTAGCACCGCCGGGAACTTCGACAGCGCCACGTACGCCGGCACCAGCTTCGCCGATTCTCCCAGCGCCGCCACGTCGAGCTCGAAGAGGAACAGGCCCGCCGGGACGTCCAGCCGCCTCGCCACGCGCGGGTCCACCTCTCCCACCGTGCCCACTTCCCGGCCGGCCACCTTCACCCGCGCCGCCGCCCTCGGGTGGTACGGGTGGACCTCGCAAGGCTCGTAGCTCGCTCCCCCGACATTGAGCGCCGCCAGCACCTCTTCCACCGCCGCCTTGGCGTCGTAGAAGTCCGCCGCCGCCGGCTTCGCCACCCAGGTCCGCCCGTCGCGCAGGCCGCACAGCACGCCCGACACCTTCAGCGCCTCGTGCGCCACCGGCCGATCGCCCACGCCGCCCTCGGGGTCGCCGACGTAGGTCGAGCCCAGCTCGTACAGCCGCAGCGAGGCCGCCTGGTGCCGCAGGTTGCGCGAGACGTTCTGCAACAGCCCCGCGAACAGCGTGGTGCGCATCACCGATTGCTCGGCCGACAGCGGGTTGACCAGCGCCACCGAGCCCGGCCGTCCCAGCGTCTCGAGCTCGCGCGCCGAGACGAACGAGTAGTTCAGCACCTCGTCGAAGCCGGCGACCGCCAGGGCCTGGCGGATGCGGCGCTCGA
>JAHFDQ010000265.1 GCA_023248915.1 Archangiaceae bacterium
CGAACACGTCGTCGAGCTGACACCGCGTCAACTGCGCCGAGAAGGCCCCGTCCGGGCCGAGCGAGGCGTTCTCCCAGATCACCTTGCGCCGGAGCAGGAACGGGTCTCCGCCCAGGCGATTGGGCAGGTCTTCCGTGGTGACGGCCGACCGGAAGCCCTGGGCGGCCAGCTCGCGGATGAGCCCCGCCGAGTACCAGCCGTTGCAGTACGAGAAGTCGCGCACGCGCTGGCCGGTTTCTCGCTCGATGTCTTCCTTCGAGCCGCGGATCTCGTCCGCCCGGGTCGCTCCGCTGGTCAGCGTCAGCACGGCGTGAGAGCGCGTGTGCGCGCCGAGGCTGAAGCCGAGCCCAGCCAAGCGGCGCACCTCGTCCCAGCTCATCGGTTCGCCGTCCTTCGGGGTGACGTCGCCCGCCGAGGCCAGGGCGGTCTCGAGCAGCTCGAGCACGCCCTTCACCGTCGAGACCGGGTGACAGGACAGGAAGTCGTCCAGGGCCTCAGAGACCGAGCGTTGGCCGGCCAGCACCGGGGCAAGCAGGGCGGCGGAATCCCCCTGAGGCCTCAGCCGACGCGCCAGGGCCAGTCTGGCCAGGTGGTACAGGCGGTCGTGATCGAACCGCCGGTCCGTCCCGATGAAGCCGGTGGCCAGGTAGCAGATCGCGGGCACTCCCAGGCTCGCCAAGAGCGGCGCGGCGTGGACCGCCACGTCGCGGTAGCCGTCGTCGAACGTCACCACCAGCAAGTCGCTCCGAGCCTTGCGCCGGCCCGCCATCACCTCGAGGGCGTCTTCCAGCGAGGCGGGCTCGAACCCGGCCGAGGCCGCGCACTCGAGCTGGGCCTTGAGCGTCGCGGTCGAGATCAGCAGCCCCGGAATCGCCGACCGTTCGGCCTCGGCGAAGTCTGGGACGACGCGGTGGTAGCCGAGGACGAGAATGCGTCTGCCCCCCGCCCGCCACCGGTTCCACGAGGCCAACGCCTGCCGAGCCCGGCTGGCGTTCAGACAGGCCGCCAGCGCCGTCTTGGCGCTGCTCCGGATGAGGGCCGAGCCTGGAGTCGAGTTACCCATGCGCTGCCCCGGTGCACGGCCGATGCCACGGTGCGTCGAGGGCCGCGCCGCCGGGGCCCTCGGCCCTCTGCAATTTCGACACGCGCCCAGGTCGCATTCCCGGGAATACCGTTGATTGGCGAGCACTTATCGTCCCCATCAGGGAACCCAGCCGGGACGCTTGGCCGGCCCCGCCTTTCGCGTTACTAAGCGCCACTCCCAAATGGTCGCACTCCCCCTTGGGGCCGCCGCCCCCATGATGCAGACCGAACCCAAGGCCCTGGCCCTCGACATACGAGACGTCAGCAAGCGCTACGGGCCGAGGTGGGCGTTGGCGCGCCTGTCTTACTCGCTGCCGCTGGGCACCTCGCTGCTCCTGACCGGCCACAACGGGTCGGGCAAGTCGACGCTCCTCCGCATCATCGCCACCTCGTCTTCTCCGACCGCGGGCGGGCTGTCGGTACTGGGACTGGACGCCCGAGAACAGCGCGAGGACGTGCGCCGCCAGACGGCCCTGTTGTCGCACTCGAGCTTTCTCTACGAGGACCTGACGGCCGAGCAGAACCTGCTCTTGCTCGCCCGGCTGCTGGGGGCCGCGCACGCGCGGGACATCGTTTCGGGGCTGTTGACGAAGGTGGGCCTGGCCACCCGGGCAGATCACGCCGTCCGCACCTTCTCGGCCGGCATGCGAAAGCGGCTGGCGATCGCCCGGGTGCTGCTCAAGCAACCCCGGCTGGTGCTGCTCGACGAGCCGTTCGGCGAGCTCGACCCGGCCGGCATCGCCGCGATGGAGAAGATCATCGGCGAGATGCAGGACAAGGGCACGACGGTAATTTTGGCCACGCACCTGATCGAGCAGGGGCGCGCGTTGACCCAGCGCCGGCTGCACCTGCGCGAGGGCCGGGCGGTGGCGGCATGATCGACGCCTCGGCCGAGCGCGGCATCGCCTTCCGGCCCCAGCCGATCGGCCTGTTTCATTCGGCGGCCATCGTCTTCTGGAAGGACTTGCTGATCGAGTGGCGAACCCGCGCCCGGCTGAACGCGCTGATCTTCTTCGCAGTCGCCACCTTGCTGCTCTTCTCGTTCGCCCTGGGGCCGGACACGGCGCTGTTGCGGCAGAACGCGGCGGGGTACCTCTGGCTGGGCATCCTCTTCGCGAGCGTGCTGTCGCTCGGCGAGTCCTTCCGGGTCGAGACCGAGAACTCGTCGATGGACGGGCTGAAGCTGGCGCCGGTGGACGCGCGCGCGGTGTTCCTCGGCAAGGCGGTGGGCAACGGGCCGATGCTGTTCGCCCTCTCGTTCGTGCTCTTGCCCATTCTCGTCGCGCTTTACGACGTCTCGATCGCCGGAGGGCTCGCCGCGCTGGTCGGGGTGCTGGCCTTAGGGTGCGCGGCGATCACCGCGCCGGGCACCATCTACGCCGCGATCGCCTCGAACGCGCGGGCCCGCGACGTGCTGCTGCCGCTGCTGCTCTTCCCGCTGCTCGTGCCGGCCTTGCTCGCGTCGGTGAAGGCTTCGGCGTTAGTGCTTCAGGGCGACCCGATGCACCAGCTCGGCTCCTGGCTCGGCCTGCTGGCAGGCTTCAACCTCATCTACTGGGGTCTTGGTTTCACGCTCTTCCCGAGGGTGGTAGAGGACTGACGATGCCTACCTGGACGTCCTACGTGCTGCTCCTGGCGGTGCTCGGCCTCTTCGGGGTGCACCTGGCGGTGCCCGCGACGCGCGCCTGGGTGTGGAAGGTGCTCGCGGTCCTCGGCGTCGGCGGGGTGGTTTCGGGCAGCTACCTGGCGCTGGCCGTCGCGCCGGCCGACCACGAGATGGGCGACGTGTACCGCATCATGTTCGCCCACGTGCCCGAGGTCTGGATGGCGCTGTTGGCGCTGTGCGTGAACTTCGGCGCCTCGGTGGCCTTCCTGTTCCGGAAGGATCTCTCGCTCGACGCCCTTAGCGAGGCCTGCGCCGAGGTCGGCCTGTTCTTCGGGACGATCGGCGTGCTGCTCGGCGCGATCTGGGGCCGGCCGACCTGGGGCGTCTGGTGGGACTGGGACCCGCGACTCACCACCGCCGCGATCATGCTGGTGGTGTACTCGGGCTACCTGGCGTTGAGGAAGTTCGTCGACGACCCCGAGAAGCGCGCCACCTGGTCGGCGGTGGTCGGCATCATCGCCGCGTCCGACCTGCCGATTCTCTGGTTCTCGGTCCGGTGGTGGCGCAGCCTGCACCAGCGCCAGTCGGGCGCCGGCAAGATGGACCCGACGATCTGGTCGATCTTGATGTGGAACACGGCGGCGCTCATGGCCCTCACCATCGTCTTCGCCTACCAGCGCTACCGCATCGCCCAGGCCACTCGGGCCCGTGAAGTCGCGCTGCCTTCCGCCCTGCCCCCGGATTCGGGCGACGTCCCTTCGGAGGCCGCATGACCGCGCCGACCTTCCTGATTCCGCTTCTCTGGGCCGCCGAGCTCAAACCGGGCGAAGGGCTGATCGTCGGAGGCTGGGAGTTCGTCTGGGCCGCCTGGGGAGTCACCTGGGCGGCGCTGGCCCTGTACGCCCTGTCGCTCTGGCTGCGCCGTGAGACGTCTGAAACCCCCAAGGAGCTTCGATGAAGGCCTCGAGCCGCAACCTCCTCATCGCGGTCGCCGCGCTCGCGATCGCGGGCGCCGGGCTCGCGTACATCGCCTTCGGCAACCTGGGTGAGAACCTCGTCTACTACTGGAGCCCCAGCGAGATGCTGGCGCACGGCGACGCGGCCTACGGCCCGACGATTCGGTTGGGGGGCGTGGTGAAGCCGGGCAGCATCGAGTGGAACGCCGGCCACACGGCCCTTTCCTTCGAGATCAACGACAACCACGAGATCGAATCGCCCGCGGTGAAAGTGGCCGCGTCGCTGACGCCGCCGCAGATGTTCCGCGAGGGCATCGGCGTGGTGGTCGAAGGCACGTTCGACAAGTCGAAGGTGTTCAAAACAAACCGCCTGATGGTGAACCACTCGAACGAGTACCGTCCTCCGAAGCCCGGCGAGAAGCCCAAGAACTGGGGCGCGACGCTGTCCGACTCGAGCGGCCCGACGCCAGGGAAGGCCAAATGAATTCGTCCCTGGGGTACGGGCTGGTGCTCGCCGCGCTCGGGTCGGCGATCTTCGGCGCGGTGGTCGGCCTGTGGACGGGGCTGACCCGCCGCGAGTCGGCGCTGCCCTGGGTGCAGCGCGCGGTCTACGCCTTCTCGGCCTGCATGGCGACCGCGAACGGGGTGATGATCTACGCGCTGCTCACCCACGACTTCTCGGTGAAGTACGTCTCGCAGGTCGGCAGCCGGGCGACGCCGGTCGTCTTCACCATCGTGTCGCTTTGGAGCGCGCTGGACGGGTCGATTCTCTTCTGGGGCTTCATCATGGGGCTCTACCTGTTCGCCTTCACCTGGACGTACCGGAAAGAGCACGGGCGCTACATGCAGCTCGCGCTAGGCATGATGTGCGCGGTGGGCGTCTTCTTCGCCTTCCTCATCGCGGGGCCGGCGAACCCCTTCGGGCACGTGCCGAACCCGATGGACGACGGCCCGGGGCCGAACCCGCTCTTACAGAACCACATCTTGATGGTGATTCACCCGCCGATGCTCTACTTCGGGTACGTCGGCATGGTGGTGCCGTTCGGCATCGCGGCCGGAGCGCTCTTGCGCGGCGAGCTGGGCGACTCGTGGATGGTCCCCTTGCGCAAGTGGACGCTGATTCCGTGGCTGTTCCTGTCGACGGGCATCATCCTCGGCTCGTGGTGGGCCTACGCGGTGCTCGGCTGGGGCGGGTACTGGGCGTGGGACCCGGTCGAGAACGCCTCGTTCCTGCCGTGGTTGACGGCCAGCGCCTTCATGCACTCGACGATGGTGCTCGAGCGCAAGCGCATGCTGAAGCTGTGGACGCTGGCGCTGGCGCTCGCCAGCTTCGTCCTGACGATCATCGGCACCTTCATGACCCGGTCGGGCGTGTTCAACTCGGTGCACGCCTTCACCCAGTCGGACATCGGGCCGACCTTCCTGGCCTTCATCGCGGTCTTGCTGGTGTTCTCGATCGCGCTCTTGTCGTTCCGGGGCCGGCTGCTGGTGGCCGAAAGCAGCCTGGACTCGGTGCTGTCGCGCGAGACGGCGATCCTCGTCAACAACCTGGTCTTCGTGGCGGTCACCTTCGTGGTGTTTCTCGGCACGGCCTTCCCGCTGGTGACCGAGGCGCTGCAGAGCAAGCGCATCAGCGTCGGTGAACCGTACTTCAACAAGATGGCGCTGCCCGGCGGCCTGATGGTGCTGTTCCTGATGGGCGTGGGGCCGGCCCTACCCTGGGGCGAGGCGAGCTGGGCGACCCTGAAGAAGCAGCTCTTCATCCCGGTGGGCGCGGCGCTGGTCACGGCAACCGCCTGCCTGGCGCTCTTGGGCCCGGGCCACTGGATGGCGCTGACCACCTTCGCGCTCGCGGCCTTCACCACCGCCATCACCCTGCGCGAGCTCTTGCTGCCGGCTCAAGCGCGAATGGCGCAGAACCGCGAGGGCGCCTTCACGGCCATGTTCCGGTCGGCGGTGAGGGCGCGGCGGCGCTTCGGCGGCTACGTGGTGCACCTGGGCATCGTGGTGATCATCGTCGGCATCGCCGCGTCGTCCGCCTACAAGGTGCACGAGACCGGCACGGTGGCGAAGGGGCAGTCCTTGGCGCTGGCCGACTGGAAAATCCGCTTCGACGGCATCTCGTCGGGAGTCGACGCCCGGCGCGAGTGGAAGGCGGCCGACATCACGCTTGTCTCTCCGTCCGGGGCCACCGAGACGCTGGCCGGCCTGGACGGGCCCAGAATGAACTACTACCCGATGAGCAACGAGCCGGTCGGGTCTCCGGCGGTGCGGGCGAAGATCTCGAAGGACATCTACGTTTCCTTGCTCGCATTCGACGCCGAGAAGGGTTCGGCCAGCTTCAACGCCTGGATTTTCCCGCTGGTGGGTTGGATCTGGTACTCGATTCCGATTCTCGTGCTCGGCACCCTGATCGCCCTCTGGCCGCAGAAGCGGCGCGAGGCCGCCGTCGAGGCCACCGTGCCGAGCGCGGGCGCACCGCCGCCTGCGCCTGGGCTCACCACCGGAGCGAGCGCCTAGGCCCCCATGCCCGACCCTTCCGAAGCGCCGCTGCCAGAGGCCGGGCCGGCCCAATCGGGCTTTCGCGCTTGGCGCTACCCTGCCGTGTTCGCCCTGGCCTCGCTGGGCATGCTGGTCGTCTTCTACAAGGCTTTCGGAACCGATCCGCGGGCGGTGCCCTTCATGATGCAGGACAAGCCCGCGCCGGAGTTCCGGCTGAAGCGGCTGGACACCGGCGCCGCCCTGACGCTGTCCGAATTGAAGGGCAAGCCGGTCGTCCTCAACTTCTGGGCCACCTGGTGCGGCCCCTGCCGCCAGGAGCACCCGGTCATCGAGTGGGGCCACGAGCGCTTTGGCAGCCAGGTGCAGTTCCTGGGAGTGGTGTTCGAGGACACCGAGGCAAACGCCAAGGGGTTCCTCGCCGAGCACCCGGCCGGCTACCCGCAGTTGGTCGACAAGCTGTCCACCATGGCGGTGGACTACGGCGTGGCGGGAGTCCCAGAAACCTATTTCATCGACCGCGACGGCATCATCCGCGGGAAGTACGCCATGCCGATTGACCCTGAGACGCTGTCGTTCCGGATCAACGAGTTGCTGCGGCCCGCGGTGAGGGCTGACCCATGAGGCGGGGACTCGTCACCGCCGCGTTGCTCGCGAGTGCCGTCGCGCTCGGGGACTACGCGCCCCAGCGCATGGGCAGCGAACCGCTCGACCCGACCCGCGAGGCGCGCGCCCAGCGGGTGGGGAAGAACCTGCGCTGCGCCGTGTGCCAGGGGCTGTCGGTCACCGACTCGCCCGCCTCGATGGCGCGGGCGCAGCTCGACAAGGTGCGCGAGCTGATCGTCGAGGGCAAGTCGGACCAAGAGATCTACGACTACTTCGTGGCCCGGTACGGCGAGTGGGTGCTGCTCGAACCGACGGCCGGAGGCGTGAACGCCTTCGTCTGGCTGAGCCCCGCGGTGCTGCTCGTCGTAGGCTTCCTGATCATCCTCGGCCAGGTGCGGCGGAAGCCCAAGGCACCTCCGCCGGCGGCGCCTTCCGGGCCCGAGGACGACTACCTGAAGGCGGTTCGCGCGGAGCTCGAGAAGTGAATTCGACCAACTGGCTTCCCGGGCTGATCGTCCTCGGCGCGGGCGTGCTCGCCGGAATCATCTTCGTCCTCATGTCCCGCCGGTCGTCGAAGGGGCCGAGCGACATGCCGGAAGCGCTCGCCGACCTCGACCAGCGGTACCAGTCGCTGATCGCGCAGTTGAAAGATCTGGTGGCTCTGCGCCAGCGCCTGACGGCAGACCGCTTCGACACCGAGAAGGACAGGCTCGAGAAGGCGGCGGTCCGGGCGCTGCGCGAGCGAGATGCGCTGGCCAAGGGGGGAAAGGTGGCGGTCGGCGCATCGCCGCCGGCGCAAGTCGCTGGGCGACCGGCGGCGGCGGTAGCTCCACCGGCCGGAGGCCTGAGCCCGCAGCTGCGCGGAGTCCTGATCGGCGGCGGCGCGGTGGCCTTCTTCGTCCTCGTCGGCCTGATGCTGAGCAACGAGACGACGGCGCGCCAGGAAGGCGCGGGAATGACGGGTCGCGCCGCGGCCGGCCCGCAAGCCCCGCCGGAAGCGCCCCCCGAGGACGCCGAGCTTGCGCAGGCCATGGCCCGGCTGAACCAGGCGTCGGACGACCCCGACGCGATGGCGACCGCGGCGCACCTGTTGCTCGTCCGCGACGACTACGAGCACGTGACGACACTGACCAACCGCGCGCTCGGCATCGACCCCTTTCACGTCGAGTCGCGCATTCACCGCGCGGTGCTGCGCGCCGTCCGCGGCGACGCCCCGGGCTCGTTGGCCGAGCTGAACCACCTGGCGGACGCGTTCCCCGGGTCGGGCGAGGCCCTGCTCTTCGCCGGGGCGGTGGCGATTCAGTTGAACGACAGGCCGAAGGCCCTGGCCGCGTTCGAGAGGTTCTGGGCGGTCGCGCCCGAGGCGGACAAGTCGCCGCGCCTGAAGCAGCAGATCGACGAGCTGAGGCGAGAGGTCGGC
>JAHFDQ010000699.1 GCA_023248915.1 Archangiaceae bacterium
GGCCCTGCTCGAGCGCCCCTTCGAGCGCCCGGAACGGGCTGGCCCGGGTGCCCAGCCCGGGCCCTTCGGCCGAACCGTCCACCCACAGGTCGAGCCGGGGCTGATCGTCCGGCGGCGGGGTCTGCCGGGCCGCGGTGACGCAGGCCCCGAGCCCCAAGAGCGCCATCGCCAGCGTCGAACGCACCGGGACAGCCTACAGGCGATCGTCGGCCCCGCGGGGGCGATCGCGTGGCGGGGTCAACCCGCCGAAGTTCCGATCTGTTTTCGTTTACAAATGATCGTATTTGTTGGCATTCCGATCGCCGCGCGATCTGGCCCGCTCGCGCTCATGCGCTCCCGAATCTAGCTCTCAAATCGTCGCGGGTCGCGGCGACGCCGAATTTTCGCGCTCCCGGGCATTCCAACCGTTGACAATTCAATTGCCGTTTTGTTACCAATGCGCCCGCAATTTCGATTCCCTCGGGAGGGGAACCCAATCATGACGAAGGCAGAGCTTGTCGAGGCAGTGTCCGTTCAGTCCAACATGACCAAGAAGGCGGCGGCCGAGCTGATGGACGTGGTCTTCCAGAACATCGGCACCGCGGTGAAGCGGGACGAGCGGTTCAGCTACCCCGGCTTCGGCACCTGGTCGATGCGGTCGCGGAAGGCGCGGAAGATTCGCAACCCGCAGACGAACGAAATCATGAAGCTGAAGGCGTCGAAGACCATCGGCTTCCGGCCGGCCAAAGAGCTGAAGCAGACGCTGTAGCTAAAGACTGTGAAACGGCGGCGGACCCGTGCCGTCGACGGGGTTCTCAGCGAGACCGTGGGGCGTCGCTTCGACTCGAGGCGACGCCTTTTTCGCGGCCGTCAGACGCTGGCGGCGCCCCAGCGAGCCACCATTTCGCGCGGTGACAAGCCCGACAGCTCGGCGAGCGCCGAGATGACGTCGCGCGCGTGCACGAAGTAGAGCGCGTCGCCCGCGAAGACCGAGGTGAAGACTCCCGGCGCGTCCGGCAGCTTCGCGCCGCGGCAGTCGAGGAAATAGACGAGCTTCGGCAGCACCTTCTCGACGAGGAAGCGGGTCGAGTCGGCTTCGGGGACGACTATCTCGTAGCTGGTTCCCAGGGCGCCGTCAGGGCTCGCGCAAGCCTCACGCTGGCGGGAGATTTCGGCGCTCGCGTCGGCGGCGGCGGCGCGGTGAAAGGCGAGCTTCACCAGCGCTTGTCGGCCCGCGTCCGGCCCGCTCACTGGGGGCCGCCGACGGCAGCCCCGGGCCGGTCGGTGCTCGAGTCGGCCAGGCCCTCGGACGGCAGCGGCGGGCCCAGCTCGGCCAAGGGGTCGCGGGGCCTGCCGTCGCGGACAATTTCGAAGTGAAGGTGGGGGCCGGTGCTGACCCCGGTGTTGCCCGCCAGGCCGAGCGAGTCTCCCCGTTCGACCTGGTCGCCCGGTTCGACGAACACCTGCGACAGGTGGCCGTACCGCGTCGCCACCCCGCCCTCGTGCTGCAGCATCACCGCCTGGCCGTAGGCGCCCTGCCAGCCGGCCGACAGCACAATCCCGGCGCTGGCCGCGTTGACCATCTGGCCTTCCTGCGCCGCCAGGTCGACTCCGTTGTGGGGCCGGTAGACGTGGGCCAGGGGGTGCAGCCGGCGGCCGAACAGGCTGGTCACCACCACCGGCTCGAGGGGCCACTCGAACGCGGCCAGGCCGTGGCGGGTGCGCACGCCGAGCAGCCGTACCTGCGCCATGCGGACCGCGAGTTCTGTCACCTGGTCCTGGGTGCGTTCGGCGAACGCCGGCGGAAAGTCGCCGTACGTCTGCTCGTCGAACTCGAGCTCGGCCTCGAGGGTGGCGCGCGCGCGCACCAAGTCATACGACGAGGTCTCGGCCGCGGTGCGGTCGAGGAAGGCGTCGACGGCAGCGCTCACTTCCCGCCAGTTGCCCTGCTCGACCGCGGGGGTCGGGCTGCCGCGCGGCACTCCCGCGCGGAGCGACCGGGCGCGGGCCCCGAACATCAGCAGCGCCGCCTGCAGCTCGACCGAGGGCGCCGCCTCGAGCCCGTGAGAGCGCGGCCGGCCGTGGACAGGAGCGCGGGGCGCCGCCGAGGCTTCGGCCCCTTCGGGCCCCGCCGGATCATTCCGCCAGGCCTCGTCGAAGCTCATCTTCTCGGCCTGCACCGTCGCGCAGGCAGCCGGCAACACCAGCGGAAAGCAGAGGAGGACGCGGCGCATGGCCCGGCCCGAAGGGTACCACCTCGCCCGGGCCGCCGCCGCTTCGCCTGCCGGGCCGGCAGACCGGTATGGTGCGCCCATGGCCGCCGAGACCGCCCTGGGTCGCAAGAAGAGGGCGCTCGTCGTACTCGAGCGCCTCGACGCCCACATGCCCGGGGCGAAAATCGAGCTGGACTACCGGTCGCCGCTCGAGCTGCTGGTGGCGGTGATGCTCTCGGCGCAGTGCACCGACAAGCGGGTCAACCTGGTCACCCCGGCGCTCTTCGCGCGCTATCCGACCGCGGGCGACTACGCGGCGGCGCGCGCCGAAGAGCTCGAGCCGTTCATCGCGAGCTGCGGGCTCTTTCGCAACAAGGCGCGCAACCTCAAGGCGGCCGGGCAGGCCCTGGTCGACCGGCACCGGAGCGAAGTTCCGGTGCGGCGCGCCGATCTCGAGGCCCTGCCCGGGGTGGGCCGGAAGACCGCTGGCGTCGTCAGCATGCACCTGGGTGGAGATCCCGCCTTCCCCGTCG
>JAHFDQ010000266.1 GCA_023248915.1 Archangiaceae bacterium
TGAAGGCATTGCGCGGCGAACGCTGGCGCATTCCCGTGGTGACCGACCTGGCAGCAAAGTTCTAGCGGTTCGAAGCAGCTTCGCGTCGAAGGCCCGGCAGCCCAGGGAGGGGGGCCGGGCTTTCGTGTATCTAGAGCTAATCGCCGCCGTCGCTCTCGTCGGCGTCGCCCTCGTCGAAGTCGAGCTCGTCGTCGTCGGACTCTTCGTCGTCGTCGTCCGATTCCTCGTCTTCTTCTTCGTCGTCTTCGACCTTCGCGGCGGCGGTGGCCCCGAGGTCTTCGGTCTCGATCGACAAGGTGACCGCGAAGCGCTTCGACAGGGCCGCCACCTGGGCCAGCATCTCGGTCAGGGCGGCGTTGAAGTCGTCCACCCCGTTGCCGGGCGCCTTCGCCTCGCAGTGGGGGCAGGCGAGCTTCTCGGTGCCGTCGAGCAGGTCTTGCGAGTCGAGCTCGAAGCTGGCTTCGCACTTCTGACAGGTGAAGTCGATGGTCATGGGTCGAACGCGAGATACACCAACCCGGCGAGCGCCTGTCAACGTTTCGCGTTCGGAAGGTTGGCCATCGCAAGACCGCGGCCGAACGGTAAAGTGCGGCCCGACGAAAGGCAGGCCATGGACGTTCCTCGGACGATAGTTCACAGGCTCCACGAGCAGGAGCGCGACCTCGGCGACCGGCCGGCGCTCTGGACCAAGCAGAGCGGAACCTACGTGCCCAAGTCGTGGCGCGAGTACACCCGCGACGTGCGCCGGTTCGCCCTGGGACTGGCCAACCTGGGCTTCGAGCCGAAGGACGCCCTGACGGTGCTCAGCTTCAACCGCGAGGAGTGGGTAGTGGCCGACGTGGCCGCGATGGCGATGGGCGGAGTGCCGGTCGGCATCTACACCACCTCGAGCCCCGAGCAGATTCGGTACATCGTCGGCCATTGCGAGTCGCCCATCCTCCTGGTGGAGAACGAGCGGTACCTGGCGGCGGTGCAGTCGGTGCGCGCGGGCCTGCCTCTCCTGCGCCACATCATCGTCATGGATGAGCCGAAGGCGCGGCCGGAGGGCGTGCTCACGTACCGCGAAGTGCTCGAGCTCGGCGCGAAGGGCGACCCCGACCGCTACCAGCGCAGCGTCGACAAGCTGGCCCCCGGCGATCTCGCGACGCTCATCTACACCTCTGGAACGACGGGCCACCCCAAGGGGGTGATGCTCAGCCACCGCAACCTCACCTGGACGGCGGTGCAACTCGCGAACTGCGCCGGTTTGCGCGAGAACGAGATCGTCCTGTCCTACCTGCCGCTGTCGCACATCGCCGAGCAGGTCGCTTCCATCCACTCGCCGATCATGAACGGCATGCAGGTGTACTTCTCGGAGTCGATCGAGAAGGTGCCGGAGAACCTGAAGGAAGCGCGGCCGACCTGCTTCTTCGGCGTGCCCCGGGTGTGGGAAAAGTTCAAGGCCAAGGCGGACACGGGCATTCGGGTGCTGCCGGCGCGCCGGAAGAAGGTGCTGGCCTGGGCCCAGGGGGTGGCGACCCGCTGGACCGAGCTGCACCTTTCGCACGGGCGCATGCCGCTGGCGCTCGAGCTGCAACACCGGCTGGCGCAGCGGCTGGTTTTCACCGCCTTCAAGCAGCGCATCGGCTTCGACCGCACCCGGGTGTTCGCCACGTCGGCGGCCCCCATCGGCAAGGACGTGCTCGACTTCTTCGCGTCGATGGACATGGTGCTCCGCGAGGTCTACGGCCAGTCGGAAGTCACCGGGCCGACGTCGGTGAACAGCCAGGCCGACACCCGCCTGGGCACCCTGGGCCGGCCGATGCCCGGGATCGAGGTGCGCATCGCCGACGATGGAGAGATTCTGGTGCGTGGCGAGAACGTCTGCCTCGGCTACTACAAGGACGCGGCGGCGACCGCGGAATTGCTCGAGGGGGGCTGGTTGCACTCGGGGGACGTCGGCCGGCTCGACGCCGAGGGCTACCTGGCCGTCACCGGGCGCAAGAAGGAGATCATCGTCACCTCGGGCGGCAAGAAGACGCCTCCGGCGACCCTCGAGGCGATGCTGAAGGGAATCGATCCTGTGGGCAATTCGATGGTGGTGGGCGACGGCCGCAACTACCTGGTGGCGCTCATCGCCCTCGACCCCGAGAAGGCGCCTGCCCTGGCCCGGGCCAAGGGGTACCCGGAAGACCCGAACCGGTTGGCCGGCGACCGCGCCTTCCTGGCCTACCTCCACGAGCGGGTCGAGCGCGACGTCAACGCCCGGGTCTCGAAGTTCGAGACCATCAAGCGGTTCGCGGTGCTGCCGAACGACTTCTCCATCGAGGGAGGCGAGCTGACGTCGACCTTGAAGGTGCGCCGAAAGGTCTGCGAGCAGAAGTACCGCGACCTGATCGAGTCGCTGTACAAAGAAGAAGGGGCGAGAGCGAGCTGACCGCCCGCCGCCGCCCCTTCGAAGCCGGAATCGCCGCCGGGCGCCTACAGCGCCTTGCGCTTGTCCATCGAGACGAAGTCGCGGCGCTTGGCGCCCAGGAACACCTGGCGCGGCCGGGCGATCTTCTGCTCGCTGTCGGTGATCATCTCTTCCCACTGGGTCAGCCAACCCACGGTGCGGGGAATGGCGAACAGCACGGGGAACATCTCCACCGGGAAGCCCATCGCCTCGTAGATGATGCCCGAGTAGAAGTCGACGTTGGGGTACAGCTTCCGCTTCACGAAGTACTCGTCCTGCAGCGCGATCTTCTCGAGCTCGAGGGCGATGTCGATGAGCGGGTTCTTCCCGGTGACGTCGAACACCTGGTCGGCGATGCGCTTGATGACCTTCGCGCGCGGATCGTAGTTCTTGTAGACCCGGTGGCCGAAGCCCATCAGCTTGGTCTCGCCGCCGCCTTCCTTCACCTTCTTGATGAAGTCGGGAATCTTCGAGATCGAGCCGATCTCGCGCAGCATGCGAAGCACCGCCTCGTTGGCGCCGCCGTGCAACGGGCCGTAGAGCGCGGTGACACCGGCCGCCACGGACGAGCCGACGAGCCGGGTGGCGGTGGTCGAGCAGTTCTGCTCGTGGTCGGCGTGCAGGATGAAGAGCACGTCGAGTGCCCGCTCGAGCGACGGATTGGGCTGGTACTTTGTCTCGCCCATCCTGCGGACCATCGAGAGGAAGTTGCCGGCGTAGGACAGGTCGTTGTCCGGGTAGATGTACGGCATGCCGAGGCTGTGCCGGTACGAGAAGGCGGCGATCGTCGGCATCTTGGCAATCATGCGGATGATCTGCGCGCGGCGGACCGCGGCGTCCTTGACTTTCGACGCCTCGGGGTAGAAGCCCGACAGCGCGGCCACCGTCGAGGCCAGAATCGACATCGGGTGATGGTCGTACCGGAAGCCGTCCATGAACGCCTTGATGTTCTCGTGGACGTAGGTGTGATGCGTCACCTGGTACTTGAAGTCGTCGAACTGCTTCTGGGCGGGGAGTTCGCCGTTCATGATGAGGTAGGCGACCTCGAGGAAGGTCGACTTCTCGGCGAGCTGCTCGATCGGGTAGCCCCGGTACTCGAGAATGCCCTTGTCACCGTCGATGAACGTGATCTTGCTCTTGCAGTTGGCGGTGTTCAGGAACGCGGGGTCGTAGCCCATGAGGCCGAAGTCTTCGGCTCCTGTCTTTATCTGACGGAGATCCGCGGTGCGGATACACCCGTTCTCGATGTTGAGCTCGTAGGCATTACCGGTGCGATTGTCGGTGACGGAGAGTGTGTTCTTTGGCATGGCGGCGGAGTTTGAACTTCCGTGAAGCCGTTTCAAGCAAAAAGGGGCATTTCGTCGTGCATCGGTAAACACTGGCTCATGGGTTCCATCACGAAGGGCGCAGATCCCCGCGAGACCCTGTGGTTTCTACGGGTTGCAGCGGCGGTCGTCGTGCTGGCAGCGGTTTCGCTGACTGTGCGGTGGGCGATGCGCGAACAGCTCGAGCCGAAGGCGGCGGCGGCAATCCTGCGCTCGGTACAAGGTGACTGGTGGGTGGTGCCCGCATTCTGCGCCGTCTACGTCGGGGCGACGGCCCTGTTTCTGCCGGCGGTGCTCTTCAACATGCTCTCCGGAGCGACCTGGGGGTTCGGGGCGGGCCTGGCCGTAAACCTCGTGGCTGTGAACGGGTCGGCGAGCCTGCACTTCCTCCTGGCGCGAAAGCTGGGGCGGGGCTTCTTCACGCGGCTGTTGCCGGCCCGGCAGTTGGCCCTCTTCGACGGCGTGGCAGAACGCCACGGCGTGCGGGCGGTGATCGGCGTTCGCGTGCTGCCGTTGCCGCACATGGCGGTGAACGTCGCCGCGGGCGTCTCGGCGATGCGTTGGCGGGACTTCGCGCTGGGTTCGGCCGTCGGCACGCTGCCTGTGCTGGTCATCTACACGTACTTCGCGGCGGCGCTGGTGGAAGGGGTGGTCGGGGCCGAGCAGAGGGCGATCGTCCACAGCGTCATCGCCGGAGCGTTGGTGCTGACGGCCACCTGGGGGCCCCGAGCGCTGGCCTGGCTGCGAACGCGACGCGAGCGGGTGGGGTAGGATGAAGCCCTCTGCCCGTTTCCATGCCGCACTTCTGAATCTTCCCTCTGAAGGAATCGGGGGCCGGCATGGAGAAGGGCAGAGGTTTGAAACCGACCCGGCCCTCAGGGACGAAGCGTGACCCAACGCGACGCGGGCCCGAGCGATGACCAATCGGCGCCGTTCCTTCGCGAGTGGGGTTGATCGCCAGGGGCGGCGCAGTATCTTCCGCCGCCTTGACCGCCACCCGCCCGTGCCGGGGTGGCCACGAGGTGAGCGATGATCAACGCGACCGTCCGAGTTCCACCGCCGAAGAACGAGCCCATCTTGGGCCACGCCCCGGGCTCGCCCGAGCGGGCCGAGCTGAAGGCGACGCTGTCGCGCATGGGTTCCGAGCGAATCGAGATTCCGCTCGTGATCGGCGGCAAGGCGGTGCGCACGGGGAAGACAGGCGATGCCCGGGTGCCTCACCGGCACGCGCAGGTGCTGGCGACTTACCATCAGGCGGAAGGGCCGCAGGTCGAGCAGGCGATCGCCGCGGCGATGGCCGCCCGGCCGGAGTGGGCGGCGACGCCGTTCCACGAGCGGGCCGCGATCTTCCTGCGCGCGGCCGAGCTGCTCGCGACGAAGTACCGGCCCATCTTGAACGCGGCAACGATGCTCGGCCAGTCGAAGACGGCCTTCCAGGCAGAGATCGACGCGGCGTGCGAGGCGATCGACTTCCTGCGCTTCAACGTCCACTTCGCGCAGGCGCTGCTGGCGCAGCAGCCCGAGAGCGCTCCCGGAACGTGGAACCAGACCGACTACCGGCCGCTGGACGGGTTGGTGATGGCGGTGGCGCCGTTCAACTTCACATCAATAGCGGTCAACCTGCCGACGGCTCCGGCGATCATGGGGAACACCGTCATCTTCAAGCCGGCCTCGACGGCGGTCTACAGCGGCTGGTTCCTGATGGAGTTGTTGCGCGAGGCGGGGCTGCCTCCGGGCGTCATCAACTTCCTGCCGGGGCGGGGCGGGGTGGTGGGCAACGCGGTCTTGGCGAGCCCCGAGTTGGGCGGGGTGCACTTCACCGGGTCGACCGGTGTGTTCAACGACATGTGGCGCTACGTCGGCGAGAACATCGCCAAGTACAAGCAGTACCCGCGGTTGGTGGGAGAGACGGGCGGCAAGGACTTCATCTTCGCCCACCCTTCGGCCATCGACGACGTCGAGGCGCTGGCGGTGGCGATCGTGCGCGGCGGCTTCGAGTACCAGGGCCAGAAGTGCTCGGCCTGCTCGCGCGTTTACGTGCCCGAGTCGATCTGGGTGAAGCTGAAGGGCCGGCTGCAGGAACTGATCGGCGAGATCAAGGTGGGCGACGTCGCCGACTTCCGCAACTTCATGGGCGCGGTCATCGACGAGGCGTCGTTCAAGAACGTC
The DNA here is from genome assembly GCA_023248915.1 of Archangiaceae bacterium. Lineage (GTDB taxonomy): Bacteria > Myxococcota > Myxococcia > Myxococcales > Myxococcaceae > JAHFDQ01. The sequence continues at coordinate 5,929 of JAHFDQ010000266.1, forward strand.
TCGTCGTACATCGACCTCGCCAAGAAGGGCCCGGACGCGATGATCGTCGCCGGCGGAGAGACCGACCGCCGTGAGGGCTGGTTCGTACGGCCGACCTTGGTGCAATGCACCAGCCCCCGGCACCGAATCATGACCGAGGAGATTTTTGCCCCGCTGGTCGGCCTCTACGTCTACCCCGACGCCAAGTACGTCGAGGCGCTGCGCGAGTGCGACCAGGCGGCGGCCTACGCGCTCACCGGAGCTGTGTTCGCGCGCGACCGAAAAGCCATCTCGACGGCGAGCCTCGAGCTGCGCCACGCGGCGGGGAACTTCTACATCAACGACAAGCCGACCGGAGCCGTCGTCGGGCAGCAGCCGTTCGGGGGCAGCCGCGCGTCCGGCACCAACGACAAGGCGGGCTCGATGCTGAACCTGGTCCGCTGGACGTCGCCGCGGACAGTGAAGGAGACCTTCGTCCCGCCGACGAAGGTGGGTTACCCGTTCATGGGGGCCGAGTAGGGCCGCGTCCCTCTACGGACTCGTGTCGGGCTGGGGCGTGCCCTTCGGGGGCTGGCCGAACCGGGTGCGGATGAGGGCTCCGAGCGAGACGAGCGCGACCGCCGCCATCGCCAGGGGCCCGAACACCGGGAGCTTTGCGATCAGCAGGAACAACAGGAGCCCCGCCGCCAGCGCCAGCGCGTGGCTGTTCCGCCCGCGGAAGACGGGCAGCCGCGCGCCCAGGACGCTGGCGACGGCGGTGACGCCGATGGCCACTCCCACGCTGCCCACCGTCCAGAGGGCGATCGCCGCCGGAATGCCGATGAGGGTCACCACCAGCGCCAGGCTGAGCACCGACAGCACGATGGCGCCGAGCAGCCCCGTGGCTCCGCACTTCACCGGGTCGCGCGACAGCTCGCTCTCGATGAGGCGCATGCGGCCGGGGACGAACATGATCGCCAGGAAGCCCAGCCCGAAGAGCAGGGCGAAGCGCAACAGGAAGCCCGGGACGCGGCTTTCCGCGCCTCGGTCGCGACGTTCGTGCGCCGAATGCCCGTCGTCGGCCGAGTGGACTGCCGTCGTCACGCCCTTCGCGACGACTTCTCCTAACCCGCCGAACGAGACGGTCTCTCCCTCGACCACGGCCCCATCGTCGCGCTTGACGGTCCCGCCGAAGGCCACCGCGTCGCCTTCGACGACGGCTCCCGGCTCGAGGACGACGTCGCCCCCGAACGCGACCGCGTCATTCTGGACGACGCCGCCCGACTTGACGGTGACGCTCGAGCCGTACGACACGGCGCTGTCGACCACCTCTCCTTCGTCGACTTCGACCGAGTCGGTGCTCACCCGGTCCTTCCCGTGGTGGCTGCCCCGCTTCGACTTCAGCTTCGCCAGCACCTTGTGGCGGGTGGCGCTCTCGGGGGAGGTCTCGGCGGCAGTCCTCTGGCTCTGCGTCGCTGGTACCGCCGGCGGCGCGGGTGTCGCCTCTGAACCGGGAGCCACGGGAGTTCCCGGTACCGCCGGAGTCGACATCACCGAAGGGCGCTGAGGTGCCGCGGGAGCCGCCACGGCGGCGGGAATCGGCGGCACCGGGGGGACAGGAGGCGTTGCGCGGGCCGAAGGCGCGGGGACGGGAGCAGGGCTGATGTCGGACACTGACGGGGGCTTCTGGTCCCGGACCGCTTCGGTCTCAGCCTGCCGTTCTTCCTTCGTCATCGGCCGCAGCGTCCAGATGCTGCCTTTTTGCAGCAGCTTCAGGTGGTAGGCCTCGGCGACCGTCGAGAGGGCGGCCTCGGCCGTGACGTCCTTCAGGTAGACCTCGGCCGGCTCGGACAGGTCGCCGGTGGCGATCAGGTTGACGCCGCCTTCCGAGGCGATTTCCCTGAGCCCGTCCCTCAACGTGCCGCGAAACTCGACCGAGATTGCCTTGGGTTCCTCGGCGGACGCCGGCGAAACCCACGCGGCCGCGCACAGGCCCGTGACGACGAGGAGCGCGCGCTTCATCGGGACACCTTCGTTTCTGCCAGCCGGCGCAGGCCGACCAGGGAAAACCCCATCGCGAGAACCGCCGCGAGCGTCGCGGGCAGAGCGGCGGTGTGCCACACCGCGACGACTCCGCTGCCCACGCCCACCCACAGGGTGTTGAAGTCGACGGCGAGGCGCGCGGCCGAGGTGCCGAGTTCTCCGAAGCCGGCTCCGCCCACCACGAAAGAAACGGCGCACAGCCCGAGGCTCGCCGCCA
>JAHFDQ010000267.1 GCA_023248915.1 Archangiaceae bacterium
TCGGTGCGCCGGGCGTCGACCTTTTCCTTGATGCCGTCGCCGTCCACCGCGTACTCCGTCACCCTGGCCAGGTCGGGGCAGGACGCCGCCGACTCGAGCTCTTGAACGGCCCGGGTCGAGCAGATGTTGCCCAGCGCCCGGAGCAGCTCGGCGTTGCCCTTGTAGAACCCGTAGCCCAGCTTCCAGACGCGGCAGGCCTTTCGCCAGTCCTTCCGGTCGGCGAACACCTTGCCCCGCTCGTAGGACTTCTGGGCCATGTCCTGGAAGATGCCGCGGCGGAAGAACGACCGGGTTTGGTCGAACTTGTCGCCCATCACCTTCTCATCCCAGCCCAGGGCCTCGCGCAGCGGGTCGGCGGCCTTCTCAGGGTCGTCGGCCTGGAGGTCAGCCTGGCCTTCCTTGTAGAGCATGTCGACCGAGGTGATCTCCTTCCGGAGGTTGTCGGCCAGGGCATGGACCGCCGCCTTCGACGGCTGCTCGCGCACCCGCAACAGAAGCCCCTCGGCCTCGCCCGACTTGCCGTCGAAGTATAGGAGGACCGCCTCGGCGAGCTCTTTCTCCTGGAAGCGCTTCGCGAGCGCCCGGGCGAGCTCTTCCCGCGGTCCGGGGCCCCCGTCCACCGGGGGGTTGACGATCTCGATCGACGGGCACCTCCACGGCGGTGCCGACGGGTCGACCTTCTCGCGGGCGGCGAGGAACTTCAGGTACATCGCGTCCTTCGGGCGCCACTCGCGCTTGCGCGGCCGGGGCCAGCCGATGACCAGCTTGAAGCCCGGAGGCGGGTAGAGCTCGTCCTTCGCCATGCCCTGGCACGCGAACTTCATGTACAGCTCGCACCGCGGCAGCGCCGTCTCGAAGTGGCGGTCGGTCACGTACAGCTTGCAGTCCTCGCCCGAGCGCTTCATCACGCCGGTGATGGCTTCCTTCACCTTCGGCTTGGCCTTGAAGTAGTAGCTGCAGTCCTTGCCGATCTTGCCGAAGAGCTCGAGCGCCTCGTCTTCGCGAAGGCGCTGCAGCGCCTTGTCGCCGCGACTGTAGTAGTCGGCGCATTCCTTCTCGATTCGTATCTTCTTGATGAGCTGGTTGGCCTCGGCGTGAATCGGGTCGATGTCGAGCGCCTTGTTGCAGGCGGCCTCGGCCTTGGCCCAGTTTGGGCTGCTCGCGTCGTCCGTCGAGGCGAACGACCGGCACTGCGCCAGGTACTCAGAGAGCTCGGCCTGGGGGTCGAGGTTGGCCACTGGCCCGGTCGGACCGTCTTGGGTGCCCGGCCCGGGTTGCACCGGCGCCTCGGTCCTGCTCATGAGGACCTTGCCCACGCCCGCCGCGACGAGCACGGTCACCACCGCCGCCGCCACCAGAATCAGCCGCTTCCGTCCCGGCATGGCGCCGGCCCCGTCGCGCCTCGCCGGCGAGCCGCCGTCGCCCCTCTTGCCGGGGCGCCCCCGCCTGCGCATCGGGGCGTCGAGCGCCTCGGGTTCGGCCACCTCGAACGCCACTTCGATGACGCCAAACTGCAGCACGTCGCCGTGCTTCAACTGAGTCTCGTCGGTGATCGCCGCGCCGTTCACCGTCGTCCCATTGGCGCTGCCCAGGTCGCGCACCCAGACACCATCGGCCCGCGCTTCGAGCTGGGCGTGGCGGCGGCTGACCGAATCGTCGTCGATCTGAATGTCGACGCCGGGCACGCGCCCGAGCACCACCAGCCCCTCGAGGGGAAAGCGCTTGTTGTGCCAGGGCCCGGTCAGCCCGCGCAAAGAGGGGCCTGACCCGGGCTCGGGCCCGCGCGGGGACGAAAGAGCCACGCGCACCGGCCGCTCACCGTTCGACTTGGCCAGCACCTTCGTGGGCTTGGCCGCGCGTGGCACGGGCCGGGCTTCGGTCGCGCGGTAGCGCCCGAACCCGCCTGCCCAATCGCCTTGCGCGGCCGGGCGCCCGCGGGCCGGGGCTTGCCGGCGCCGGCTGGCTTCAGCGACACCTCGTACTCGCCGATCAGCACAATCGTGCGGGGCGCCAGGGGCGTGGGGCCGGTGATGCGTTCGCCGTCGACGAAGGTGCCGTTCGACGACCCGATGTCCTCGACCAGGACGTCGGCCCCTTCGATGAAGATGCGGGCGTGCCGGCGCGACACGCCGCCTTCCTCGAGCACGAGATCGTTCGAATCGGCCCGGCCCAGCGTCAGCTCGGCCTCGACCTCCTGCTCGTGCTGCGAGCCGTCCGGGTACTTGATGAGAACGGTGGCCATGGCGCGCCGCGCGTCACTCCTCGCGGAATATGCTCATGTTCACCGGAATTCCGCGCCGCTGCAGGTCGTCGTAGAACTTGGGCACGAAGCCCGAAGCGACGTACCGGCCCTTCACCTTGCCGTCCTCGGTGAAGCCTTCCTGCTTAAAGTAAAAGATGTCCTGGAGGGTGACGATGTCGACCTCCATGCCTGCAATTTCGGTGATGTAGCAGATCTTCCGGGTGCCGTCGGAGAAGCGGGTCTGCTGCACGATGATCTGCACCGCGCTGGCGATCTGCTCGCGAATGGCCTTGGCCGGCAATTCCATGCCCGACATCAGCACCATCGTCTCGAGGCGGGCGAGCGCGTCGCGCGGGGTGTTGGCGTGCAGGGTGGTGAGCGAGCCGTCGTGGCCGGTGTTCATCGCCTGCAACATGTCCAGCGTCTCGCCGCTGCGGCACTCGCCGACGACGATGCGGTCGGGGCGCATGCGCAGGCAGTTCTTCACCAGGTCGCGAATCGTGATTGCCCCCCGGCCTTCCAGGTTGGGCGGCCGGGACTCGAGCTGAATCCAGTGGTCTTGCGGAAGCTGCAGTTCGGCGGCGTCCTCGACCGTGATGATGCGTTCGTCGTCAGGGATGAACGAGCTGATGATGTTGAGGGTGGTGGTTTTCCCCGACCCGGTGCCGCCCGAGATGACGATGTTCTTCCGGGCCTTGACGCACATCTCGAGGAACTCGGCCATCTGCGGCGTGACGGTCTTGTACCGGATGAGGTCTTCGATGCGCAGCGCGTCGCGCTTGAACTTGCGGATGGTGATGCACGGCCCCTTCAGCGCCAGCGGCGGGATGATGGCGTTGACGCGGCTGCCGTCCTTCAGGCGGGCGTCGACCAGCGGGCTCGACTCGTCGATGCGCCGGCCGATCGGGGCCACGATGCGCTCGATCACGCCCAGCACCGCCTGGTTCGACGAGAAGACCTTGTCGGACAGGGTAATCTTCCCCTTGCGCTCGATGTAGATCTGGTTGGCGTGGTTCACCATGATCTCCGAGATCTCTTCGTTGGCGATGAACGCCTCGAGAGGCCCCAGGCCCAGCGCTTCATTCAAGACGTCGGTGAGCAGGACGTCGCGGTCGACGGCGTCGGGCAGCTCGCCATCGCCTTCCATCTGGTCGAGAATGTCCTTGATCGCCTTCTCGGTGCACCGCCAGAGCTCTTCGTCGCCCAGGCGATCCATGTCCAGGCGGCGCAGGTCGAGGTACTCGATCAGGCGGTCGTGGATGTCCTTCTGAAGCTTCGAGTACCGTTCGATGTTCGGGTCGACCTTCTTCTGCTTGCGCGCCAGCGCAGACGCCATCGACGCCGGCATCCGGCTCTTGGCGTTCGTCTCGGCCTTGGCCGCGCGCCCGACCCCCTTGCGCGGAGGCGCCTCGTCCTCGTCAGGCCCTTCTTCAGGCTCGTCTTCTTCCTCACCCTCGCGGTCGTCGGCCTCTTCCTCTTCCCCGTCCCCGTCACCGTCACCGTCGGCGGCCTCGCCGTCGCCCCCTTCCTCGTCCTCGGCTTCCCCCTCGTCCGCTTCCGCCTCGCGCTCTTCGTCGCCGGACTCTTCGTCCGACTCCTCGGCCTGGCGCGTAGGCCGCGCGCGCGACGGCCCGGGCAGGCGCACCGGAGCGACGTCCTTTCCCTCGCCGCCGACGTTAATGATGTAGTCGCCGATGTAGATCTTGTCGGACGGGCGAATCACCTGCGGCGCGGCGATCTTCTTGCCGTTAACGAAGGTGCCGTTCGTCGACTTCATGTCGACGAGAATGAACTTGCCGCCCTTGTCGACGATGCGCGAGTGGTACTTCGAGACGTTGCCCTTCGCGAGGACGATGTCATTGCCGGCGAGGCGGCCGATCGTCACCTCGGTCTTCTCGAAGGTGAGCTGCTGCGAGCCGCCACCTTTCTCGGCCAGGGTGATCAGAAACATGCGCGGAATCCTAACAAAGTGCCGTCAACGGCCCAAGCACCTGAAAGCACTCAATAATGCCGTCGGTCGGTAACCGACGGACCGGGTTCGCATCAGTCGAAGATTCCGAAGTTCACCTCACCGCGCGCCTGCTTGTAGCGGGCCTTCACGTCTTCGATGATCGTCCGAATCTTGTCCGAGTCGGGGTTGACGATGCGGGGCGTGACGAAGATGACCAGCTCGCGCTTGTTCGAGTCGAACGCGCGGTTCTTGAACAGCTCGCCCAGAATCGGAATGTGGCCGAGGCCCGGCAGCTTCGACACGGCCTTTTGCTCGTCGTGGCTGAACACACCCGACAGCACGATCGTCTCGCCGTGGCGCACCGTGACGTTGGTCTTCACCTTCCGGGTGCGGAACCCGGGCACCTGCGCCGACCCGCCGGTGCTCACCGCCACCGACGTATCAATCTCGGACGCCTCGGCCTCGATCGCCGTCTGGATGTTGCCGTTGCGGTCGGCGGTGGGCACCAGCCTCAGGATGACGCCGTAGTCCTTGTACTCGACCGTCATCTGGTTGTTGGTGATGAGCGGAATCGGCACCTGGCCGCCGGTGATGAACTCGGCCTTCTCGCCGCTGGCGCAGACCAGCTTCGGCTGGGCCAGCAACCGGCCATACCCGTCGTTGGTCTGAAAACCGATCGAGAAGTCCGCCGCGCCCGTTCCGGTGAAGTTCGACGTGCCCTCGGAGAAGCTGGTGGGGAACAGGTCCTTGGTGATGGTCGCCCGGGCGAGGAAGCTGCCGGTGATGTCGGTGGGGTACTTGATGCCGTACCTGTCCTTGGCGTTGCGGCGAATCTCGACGAACTGCACTTCCGACAAGATCATCCGCTTGATGCCGACCACCAGCAGGTTCTCGACCTTCTCGCCGATTGCCTTGGTGATGAGCTCGGCCTTCTGCAGGTCTTGCTGGCTCTCGACCGACCCCTCGAGAAAGATGGTCGCGCCGACCACGTTGGCCTGCACGTTCTTCAGCCCCGCCTTCTGGAACGCGGCGTTCAGGTTCTGCGCGACCAGCTTCTTGGCGTTGGGGGCGATCTTCACGAAGCTCTTCACGTTCGGGTAGAGCGCGATGACCTGCTCGATGCGGTCGGCGTCCTGGGTCGTGTAGGCCTGGCCGTCGAGGTAGACGCGGTCGCCCACCATGCTGACGCGCACCCCTTCGATTTCGCCCAGCAGCTTCTTGATCTCGGCGATGACCTCGTTCGGGTCTTGCTTGCGCACCGACACCTGGTAGCTGATGCGCTGGCCCGAGGTCTTCCAGACGAGCAGCGTCGTCTTGCCCTCGCCGGCCCCGAGGATGAGCACCTGCCCGTTGGCGATCGTCTTCACGTCGGCGATGGTCGGGTCGCCCACCGCGATGCGGTTGACCACGGGCACGGTGAGCACCTTCTGGGCGCCGACGCCCAGGCTGATCGACGTGCCTTCCTGCGCGGCGGCCGGGAACGCCATCAGCGCGACCGCGAGCGCCGCGGCAAGCTTGGGTCCAAAGTGCATCTCGTCACCCCTCGTCATGGACTGCCGAGCCCCAACTGGCCCGATTGTTCCCACCACATTGCCCAGAAAGTTCCGAGCGCGATCGCGACCCCGTATGGAATCTGGCGAGCGCCGGCGGCCACCGGCGAACCCGCCCTGGCCGACCGCGCCAGGTGCGCCCGAGCGGCCAAGCGGGCCACGGCGGCGCCGAGGGTTTCCCAGACCGCGCCTTGCCAGATCAGAGTCACCACCGCCTGGAGCGCCCCCACCAGCGAGATGAAAACGAGCGCAGCGACGGCCAGCGGGTAGCCCAGCGCTGCGCCCACGGCTCCCATCAGCTTGACGTCGCCCCAGCCGAAGCCCCGGCCGCGCCAGGCGAGCACCGCGAACAGCCCCGCCGCGCCCGCCCCCGACACCAGGCCCGAAATGAGGCCGTGCTCGAGGTCGCCCCACCCCTGCCGCCACAGGCGCAAGGCGAGCGAAACGCCGAGCGCCGGGTAGGTCACCGCGTCGAAGATTCGGCGCGTCACGAGGTCGCTGACCACCGAGGCGAGCAGCGCGACCGAGAGCACGGCCCAGAGCACCAGCGTCAAGGTCGGCTGGGTCAACGCCGCTTCCCCTCGAATGCGCCCTGTCGCCGGATAGCCAAGCGGGCGGACTAGAGCAAAGCAACCGACAGGGGGCAAGCACGCCGCGAGGCGACCGGAACCGGCCGCGCTACCGGGTGACGAGCTTAATCTTCTCGCTGCAGATGAAGTACTCGTCGCCGTCTTCGATCTTGCGGCGCTTGATTCGCTGCTTGTTGAACCAGGTGCCGTTCGACGAGCCGAGATCTTCGATGAAGAACTCCGAGCCCTCACGAACGATGACCGCGTGCTCGCGAGACACTTTTCCCGAGTTGATGACGAAGTCGCAGTGCTTTCCGCGGCCGATGACGAAGCGGTCCTTGGCGATCTTGTCGAGCTCGCCGCCCTCGGCCATCAGGTAGAGCGCGCCTCCCTCCAGCGCGGGGCTCTCCTGCTCTTCGGGCGCTGGCCCCGGCTCTTCGTCGGGAGGAGCTTCTTCCACTGACTGCGAGGCGCTGTTCTTTCCCTTGATGAGCCGCTCGAGCTCGGCGGCCGTCTGCAGCACCCGCTCGGCCACCTCGCGGCGCGCGGGATCGTCGTCGTCGACCTTCTGCGACCGGTCTTCGGAAGTGCGCTGCGGCGGCGGGCGCGGAGCCGACGCCTGCGATGGCCCCTCACGGCCCCCCGGCACCGGCGCGACCGCAGACATGCGCGCCGCGGGAGGGCGCACTCCGTTGCCACCGCGAGCGGCCGCGCTGGCTTCGATGAACCCATTGAGCCGCGCGAAGACGAACATCGCCTGGTTGATGAGGCTGTCGCGGTCGGTGCCCATCGACGCCGCCATCTCGTCGAAGGCTTGCCAGATATGGTCGGCGATCGCGACCTTGCGCGCAGGTCTGGAACTCTGCTCCATCATGTCCCGAAGGCTAGAACGAACGTGCCTAAAGTCAAAGATATCAGCAAGGTCGCGGCGAATCCAAGCTAGCGGTAGCAGGGAGCGATCGAGGTCGAGGCTGCCGTGACGGTGCCGAGGTCGAGCTCGAGCACCCCGTTGGCCGACGGGTAGGCGATGTAGGCGCGCGGCGCCGATGCCCCGGTGGCGAGGGCCGGGTTCGCCCAGATGACCGTCCCGGGCAGCGTGGTGGTGCAGACCTGAGTCGACGGGTTGGCGGGAATGGACGTCGCCAGCGCGGTGAAGGCCGTGTGGAAAACGTAGGCGCTGCCGGGCAGCGCGCCCGGGTCGTCTGCGTCCATCGTGAAGGACAGGACGGCCGTCGGCATGCCTCCGGAGAGATATGCGTAGACGAACGGCTGGCCCAGGTCCCCCGCTCCCGCTCCCACCCTCCCCAGGTAGCCGGTCGTCGCACCTGAGACGACATAGTGGCGAGCGCTGGCCGCCCTGACTGAGAACAGCGTCCGAGGCGAGCAGGCCGCGGGCGGCGGGCTGCCCACCAAGGCGCCGTCCGTCGTGACGGACGAAACGGTCAGCGCGACGCCGCAGTCCCCAGCCGCGGTCGAGACGTAGACCTGGTCTCCCACCTCGATTCGAGTGAGGGCGTCGGCGGCACCGACCTTGAAGAGCAGGCCGTCCGCGTCCGAGGTCGCCAGCCCGTCGAGCCCGGGGACGACTCCCTGGAACATGATCGAGATGTCTTCGTCCGGAGCCGCCGCGCGCTCGATGCGAACCGAACCGGCCCGGGGTCCGGTCCCGTCTGTCCGGGAGATCACACTGCCGTCCGCGGAGAGGAACCTCACGGCCTGAATGGGGTTGGCGAGGTTGTAGGGCACGAGCGAGTCGGCGTCGAACAGTTCAATGGCTCCGCTCGACGTGGTGACCACGCCCACCAGCGGCTGCACGGCGCCGCCCTGGGCGGC
>JAHFDQ010000700.1 GCA_023248915.1 Archangiaceae bacterium
AAGCCGCCGCTGGTGGCGCCGGTGAGGGCGCCGGAAGAGGCGACGAGGGTGTAGCCGGCGCCCGTCTTGTCTATGGAGAGGTTGTTGAAGGTGGCGACGCCGGCGACGGCACTCTTCGGGGTGGTGCCGGAGAGGGTGCCGGTGCCTGGGGGGTTGGTGCCAAAGGCGAGGGTAATGCTGGCGGAGGAAGAGGTGACGGTGTTGTCGAGGGCGTCACGCACCGTCACCTGGACGGCCGGGGCAATGGAAGCGCCAGCGGTGGTGGTGGACGGAGAGACGGTGAAGGCCAGCTTGGTGGCGGCGCCGGGGTTAATGGTGAAGGCGGCGCTGGTGTCGGGGGTGAGGGCGCCGGAAGTGGCCGTCAGGGTGTAGCCGACTCCGGACTTGTCAATGGACAGGTTGGCGAAGGTGGCGACGCCTGCGACGGCGCTCTTCGGGTTGGTGCCGGACAGGGTGCCGCTGCCCGGGTTGGCGACAATGGCCAGGGTAATGCTGGCGGAGGACGAGGTAATGGTGTTGCCGAGGGCGTCCTCAACCGTCACCTGGACGGCGGGGCTTATGGAGGCGCCGGCGGTGGTGGTGCTGGGGGCGACGGTGAAGGCCAGCTTGTTGGCTGCGCCGGCCGTAATGTTGAAGTTGGCGCTGGTGTCGCTGGCGAGTCCGCCGGACGTCGCCGACAGGGCGTAGCCGTTGCCGGACTTGTCTATGGAGAGGCCGGGGAAGGTGGCGATGCCGGCCACTGCGCTTCGCGTCACCGTGCCGGAGAGAATGCCGGTGCCTGGCGGGTTGGTGGAAATGGCCAGGGTAATGCTGGCCGTAGACGAAGTAATGGTGTTGCCCTGGCTGTCCTCAACCGTCAACTGAATGGCGGGGGCTATTCCGGCCCCGGCCGTGGTGTTGGAGGGCTGGACGGTGAAGGCCACCTTGTTGGCGGCGCCCACCGTAATGTTGAAGGCGGCGCTGGTGTCGGCGGTGAGGGCGCCGGAGGTGGCCGTCAGCTTGTAACCCACGCCCACCTTGTCGATGGCGAGGTTGGAGAAGGTGGCGACGCCGGCGACGGCACTCTTCGGGTTGGTGCCGGAGAGGGTGCCTCCGCCGGGGTTGGTGGTAATGGCGAGGGTAATGCTGGCGGTGGAAGAGGTGACAGTGTTGCCGAGGCTGTCCTGCACCGTCACCTGCACGGCCGGGGCAATGGAGGCGCCGGCGGTGGTGTTGGAAGGCTGGACGGTGAAGGCCAGCTTGCTGGCGGCGCCGGCCGTAATGTTGAAGGGGGTGCTGGTGTCGGGGGTGAGGGCGCCGGAGGAAGCCGTCAGGGTGTAGTTGTTGGCCACCTTGTCCAGCGAGAGGTTGTTGAAGGTGGCGATGCCGGAGACGGCGCTCTTCGGGTTGGTGCCGGAGAGGGTGCTGCCTCCCGGGTTGGCGCCGAAGCCAAGGGTAATGCTGGCGGAAGACGACGTCACCGTGTTGCCCAGCGAGTCCTGCACCGTCACCTGGACGGCGGGGGCAATGGACGCGCCGGCTCCGGCGTTGGAGGGCTGGACGGCGAACCCCAGCTTGCTTGCGGCGCCGGCGGTGATGTTGAAGGTGGTGCTGGTATCGCCGGTGAGGCCGGCCGACGCGGCGGTGAGAGTGTAGTTGTTGGCGGCCTTGTTGAGGGAAAGGTTGGAGAAGGTGGCGATGCCGGCCACGGCGCTCACGGTCGCCGTCCCGGAGAGCGTGCTGCCTCCGGGGTTGGCGCCGATGGCGACCGTCACGCTGGCGGTCGAGGTGGTGACCGTGTTGCCCGACGCGTCCTGAATGGCCACCTGCACCGACGGTGCGATGCTCGTGCCCGCCACTGTGCTCGACGGCTGGACCGTGAAGCCGACCTTCGCGGGCGGGCCGACGGGGACCTGATCGGCCCCGATGTCCCAGGCCGAAGCGCTCGGTCGGGCTTCCCCGTCGATGTCGGTCCTGGGCGCCAGGTTCACGTCGGCCCAAAGGTTGACTCCGAAGCCACTGGCCACGGTGTCTCCGGACGATAGGTGGAGGTCCCTCGTGCCAGAGTTCACGAAGGCGGCCACCTTGTTCCGGTAGTACGAGCCGAAGGGGGGGGCGGTGGCGTCCTGCGAGAGGTTTCCGGTGGACGTGGCGCTGAAGGTACCTGAGTAGTTGGTGCCGGCTCCGTTCACCAGGTTGTTCTTCGCAACCAGGGTGCCGTTGCCGCGGCTGATGCCAGTGGCACAACCGTAGAGGGTGTTGTTGAAGATGTACGCGGTGCCGCCTCCGAGGCCACCGAAGGCGATGGCCTGCGAGCCGGCGGTACTGAAGTCGTAGATGATGTTGTTCGAGACCTTGTAGGTGCAGTTTTGGCCGGCGTTGGATTGATTATTGAGCTCGAGCGCGTACTGGTCGCCCAGGGAAACCACGGCCCTGATGATGTTGTTCGAGAGCCAGACCTCGGCGACGTCCAGGTAGTCTGCGTTCACCGCTGCCGTGAAGTTGTTCGCGTTCGGGTGGTTGATCTGAAGTCCGTCTACCCGGGTGTATTCTCACCCGACCGAGATCGACGTCTGGTAGTCGGGCACCTGCATCCGGAACCGCGCGTCGTTCCACTTCCCGTCGTGCCGCTGGCTCTGGTTGCACTCGAGGGCCGTATCGGTCGGTGTGTAGATGCGGATGTAGTTAGTCGGTCCGGTGATGTACCCGTCGAGAACCAAGGGCGTCGTGTCGGG
>JAHFDQ010000701.1 GCA_023248915.1 Archangiaceae bacterium
GGGACAGCCTGCACGCCAACCACCTGCCTCGCACGCGGCAACAATTGTGGCAGCGCCGCCAACGGCTGCGGCGGCACGCTCAGCTGCGGCACCTGCACGGCGCCCCAGACCTGCGGCGGCGGCGGCACCCCGAATGTCTGCGGCTGCACGCCCGCGACGACGTGCCCCGGAGGCCAGAACTGCGGCACCGCGTCGAACGGCTGCGGCGGCACGCTCAATTGCGGAACCTGCTCCCCCCCGCAGACCTGCGGAGGCGGCGGAGCTCCGAACGTCTGCGGCGCCTGCACGCCGACCACCTGCGGCGCCCAGGGTTGGAACTGCGGCACCGCGCCCGACGGCTGCGGCGGAGTCCTCGCCTCCTGCGGCAGCTGCAACCCCAGCCGCACCTGCGGCGCTGCCGCTCACAACGTCTGCGCGATGGGTTCGTGCACGCCGACCTCGTGCGCGGCGCAGGGGAAGACCTGCGGCGTGATCTCCGACGGGTGCGCCTCGACGCTCAACTGCGGAACCTGCGCGGCACCCCAGACCTGCGCCGCAAACGTCTGCCAGTGACGGCTACCGGCGCCCGGGGTGCCAATCGAGACCGGTGGGGGTCCCGCGAACTCGCTCTAGCGGTCAGGCTCAGCCAGTGGCGGGACACTTCTGGCTTGGTCGAACCACGACTTCCAGTGGCGCCTGTGACGAAGTGAACGGGTCTTGCATCACGCTGACCCAGTAGACGGTCGTGCCAGGTGGAGTGGTCACGGTCGCCTTTGGGTCGTACGAGGTCTGTCGAACACGTTCGTTGTTCCAGCCGACGCCATTCTTCCACCAACTGTACGAGAGCGAATCGCCGTCGAGGTCGTAGCTGGACGACGCGTCGAGGGTGACCTCGGCTCCCGCAGATGACGTGCAGTCGACCTCGATGCGCCCGGCAGTCACCGCCACCGGCGGGACGTTGGTGATTGCCCCCTGGGTGGAGAGGCTCAACCCCCAGTCCGCGCCATCCTGCTCACAGAGTTCGGCAGAGAGTTCGAGGCGGCGGGAATCGAAGTCCACCCGAAGGTGAGCAGGCTCGGTGTTGCGAAAGCCCATCCACCAGGCCTTGTTCTCGAACTCGGGGGCCGACGACATTCCGTTGAACTGAAGCGACAGTGCTCCGCGCGGCAGCGTCATCTCTCCGTCCGGCTCGACACAGACTCGAGACACGCCGCCGAAGACGAGGACCAGGTCCCAGTCCACCAGGCGACCGTCGGTCAGCTGTACGGTCATCTTCTGCGCGGGTGGTCCCCCGAGAAACATCGAAGGAGACACCTCACAGCCCGAGGCGCATGGGCCGCCTGCCAGCGAGAGCAGGTGCCCAACCCCGGTAGGGTCGGGCGTCATCGGAGCGAGCGGGTACTCGTTGCTTCCTGCAAGCACGTTCACGTGACTGGCTTCCGCATCAAACTCGATCTTGGACTCGCGGCCGTACAGGAAGCTGAAAATGCTGCCCTCGGCGTATGCAAGCGCAGGCAGGGGCGCTGACGCGCACCCGAGCTTCGTTGGCGAGGCCGGGATGGGGACCTTTTTGCCGCAGCGGCCAGCGGGGCGGCCGCAGCCTGTCGCGAGCGCCCCAATCAAGAGCAGTAGGCCCCCCGCACGCATGCCGAAAATCATGCGCGGTCAGACGTGAGGCAGGCAAGGCACCCTGAAGGGAAAGGTAAGTCAGCGCCTGTCCAGCTGCCCCAAGCAGGTCGCGCTCGTCTCTGACCCCAAAGGAGGTCGCGAACCGAGTATCCGGACGACGACTACGACGACGAGCTGCTTCCAGCGAAGCCAACCGGGTCGCGACCGGCACCACGGGTCGGGGTGCCGGGCGACCGTGGTCTCCGGCGCCGGCGGAACCTCCGAGATGGGGACCGCCCCCGGCGACGCCGTGCTGCGGGCCGGCGCTTCGGGCCCGAAGTCCCCTCACCGTGCGGAAGGAGGCGCTGTCGGGACGCCTCGGCGCCTCCCGAATCGCGACAGGTCGAGGACGCCCGGTAGGAGCGCGACGAACCAGCCGCTGCCGGCCTGGGCACAGCCGCAGGACTCGGCCCGGTAGCTCAGTTCCGCGGGGGACGTCGGGCTCCCGGTTCCCGGTCCCGCGTCGTCAGAACCGGCGTCCGCGGAAGGGCCGCCCGCGTCCACCGCCCCACTGTCCGAGGCGCCCGCGTCGAGGCCCGCGTCGGCGCCTGCGTCCGAGCCGCCCCCGTCACCGGCACCAGCGTCCGCGGGGGGGACTCCACCGTCCATTGCCCCACCGTCCGAAGCCCCCGCGTCGCCCGTGCGGAAGTCCGCGGCAGCCGGATTCGCCGCGTCGAACGCGCGCCACCTGCCTGCCAGAGGGCCCTTGAAGCTGGTGGTCTTCGAGTAGGTCGGGCGGGCGCGCCAGTGGTAGGAGGCGCCCCCGGCAAGTCCGCTCGCCGTGACGCTCAGCGGACTTCCGGAAATCACCGAGTCGCTTTTCAAAGTTCCCTGCCCGTTGAAGGCGGTACCCACTGGTTTCAACTCGACCTCCATCGCGACCTTCTGTCCCAGGGGGCTGGAGACAATCGCGGCTTTGAAGACTGCCGTGTCCGGTGTCACGGACAGGACGTCTCCGATAGGCACGGGAGTGGTGCCGTTGGACTCGAGTTGGGCGAGGCGAAGCTTCCCTCCGGGCGGCTCACCGCCCAGGAAGACGTACGCCTTCCCCATGTCCACCGCCG
>JAHFDQ010000702.1 GCA_023248915.1 Archangiaceae bacterium
TCTTCGACTCGGCCTACTCCCAAACCGGGTCGGTGGTGAACGTCGACCACAGCCTGTTCACGTCCAACTCCGCGGCCGGCTTCGCCGTGTACTACTCGGGCGGCGGAGGGACGTTCGAGCACAACACGATGTCCTTGAACTCGGGCGGAGCGCTCTACCTGGCCACGGCGCAGGTGGTGACGGTCCGCAGCAACGTCATCGCGTCGAACAACGGTTGGGGGGTGTACAACAACTCGGGCTCGCCGCTGCTCTCGTACAACGACGTGTGGGGGAACAGCTCGGGCGACGTCTACAACACGGCTTCCGGCGCGGGGGCGAAGTCCGCGAATCCTCTCTTCGTCGGCGGCGGTAACTACAGCCTCCAGGCCGGTTCCACCTGCATCGGCGGGGCGCACGACGGAATGAGCATCGGCGCCTTCCCTGGCCCGCTCACCCTCGTCACCGTAAGCCCGGCCGCCCCGTCCGTCGCAGTCAACGCGACTCAGCAGTACACGGCCTTGGGCTTCGACTCGGCGAACACGCCGGTCAGCGGAGCGGCCTTCACCTGGACCGTGGTGGGCGGCGGCGGCACCATTGACGGCGCCGGGCTGTTCACCGCGGGGACCGCCGCGGGCAGCTTCAGCAACACGGTGAAGGCGGTGAGCGGCCTGGGCACCGGCACCGCCAGCGTCACCGTGACGCCCGGGCCGCTGGCCTCGGTGGTGGTCAGCCCGGCGCCGGGCTCGGTCCAGGTGACCTCGGCGCTTGTATTTTCGGCGGTGGGCCGGGACGCCTACTCGAACGCCATCACCATCACTCCGACCTGGAACGTGGTGGCGGGCGGGGGTTCAATAACCGGCGTCGGCGCCTTCACCGCGGACACCACGGCCGGGACCTTCACCAACACCGTCAGCGCCACCGCGGGCGGGAAGACGGGCTTCGCCACCGTCACCGTCACGCCGGGCCCGCTGTTCTCCGTCGCCGTGTCGCCCGCGAGCGCCAGCGTCGCCGTCCTGGGGAGCCAGACGTTCTCCGCCTCGGGCAGTGACATCTACGGCAACGCCGTCACCATCACTCCGTCCTTCAGCATGGCTGGCCTGGGCGGCTTCATCGACTCGTCGCTGGGGACGTTCACCGCCGGCATCGCGGCAGGGACCTTCGCCAACACCATCAAGGCGACCGCCAGCGGGGTGAGCGGCTACGCCAGCGTGACGGTGCTGCCGGGCGCCGTCGCCTCCATCGTCGTCTCGCCCGCGTCGCCGTCGGTTCAGACTCACGGCGCCGTCCAGTACACCGCAAGCGGGACCGACAGCTTCGGCAACGCCGTCACCTTCGCGCCGCTCTGGACGGCGCTGAGCGGCGGCACCATCGACGGGGCCACCGGCCTGTTCACCGCGGGAGGGGTTGCCGGCGCCTTCACCAACACCGTGACGGCGTCGAGCGGGGCGGCGTCCGGGACCGCCAGCGTCACCGTGACTCCCGGGCCGGTGGCCAGCCTCACCCTGTCGCCTTCCCCGGGCAGCGTCGGGGTGGGGGCCACGCTGCAATTCACCGCGGTCGCGCACGACGCCGATGGCAACCTCGTCGCCGCCGCGCCCGTCTGGGCCGTGGTCGCGGGCGGAGGCACCATCTCGAGCGCCGGCCTGTTCACCGCGGGGACCGCGGCCGGCACCTTCGCGGGCACCGTGCAAGCCGTGAGCGGCTCGGCCACCGCCACTGCCGCCGTAACCGTCACTCCCGGGCCTCTGGCCACCATCACGGTCTCTCCGGCCCCGGCGACGGTCGCGGTCCATTCCACAGTCGCCTTCTCGGCTGTGGGCAAGGACACCTACGGCAACACCGTGTCCTTCTCGCCCGTTTGGTCCGTGGCCAACGGAGGCGGCACCATCGACGCGGCGACCGGGCTGTTCACCGCGGGTGGCGCCGCGAACGTCTTCACCGGCACCGTCGTCGCGACCGGCGGCGTCATCAGCGGGACGGCCACGGTCACCGTCACGCCCGGGCCGGCGGTCAGCCTCACCCTGTCGCCTTCCCCGGGCACCGTGGGAGTCGGCGGCACGCTTCAGTTCACCGCGACCGCGCGCGACGCCGACGGCAACACGGTCGCCGGCTCGCCCTCCTGGAGCGTCGTGGCGTCAGGCGGCGCAATTGACGGCGCGGGCCTGTTCACCGCCGGCACTGTCGCCGGCACCTTCACCGGCACCGTGCAGGCCACCCAGGGCACCGCGACGGTCACCGCAACCGTCACCGTCACTCCGGGGCCGGTGGCCAATGTCTCGGTGGCGCCGTCGGCAACCTCTCTGATTCCGGGAACCACCCAGCAGTTCACCGCCACCGCCCAGGACAGCTATGGCAACCCGGTGACGGCGACTCCGGCGTGGAGCGTGGTCGCAGGTGGGGGTTCCATCAACCCGGTCAGCGGGCTGTTCACCGCGGGCCCCACTGCTGGCGTCTTCCCGGCCACCGTGAGGGCGGCCAGCGGCACCGTCTACGGCTACGCGGACGTGACGGTCATCGCCGGCGCGCTCGCCAGTATCGCTATCGCTCCGGCGTCGCCTTCCGTGGTCGCCGGGACGACGCTCCAATTCACGGCGTCCGGCTTCGACTCGGGAGGGAACCCAGTCGCGGTGACGCCCACCTGGTCGGTGGTCGCGGGAGGCGGCGCGGTGGGAGCGGCGACCGGGCTGTTCACTGCAGGCACTGTGGCCGGCACCTTCCCGAGCACCGTG
>JAHFDQ010000268.1:0-3978 GCA_023248915.1 Archangiaceae bacterium
CGCGCTTCAAGCACGACGGCAAACCCAACGCGCTCTTGCGGTTCGCCGTCACCACCGCTCGCAACGTCGCCCTCTCCGAGCTGCGGCGGTCCACGCCCGAGGTCACCGACGTCGCGACGTTAGAGCGCGAGCTGGCGAAGCAAGGGGCGGTCCAGCCGGTGACTCCCGACCCGCACCTGCGCGCCCTCATCGAGGAGTGCCGCCGCAAGCTGCCCCTGAAGCCGGCCCAGGCGCTGAGTGAACGGCTGGCGTCGGGCGGCTGTCACGACGACTCGGCGCTCGCCGCGCGGTTGGGCATGTCGCTGAACACCTTCCTCCAGAACTTCACCCGGGCTCGGAAGGCGCTGATGGCCTGCCTCGCCCGCGCGGGCGTCGACCTCGACGCGGAGCTGTCGCCGTGACGTCCGAAGACGAGCTCTTGCTCGAGCAGGTCACCAGCGCGTTCCGCGCGCGCGCCGCCGATGGAAGCGTCAAGAGCCACCCCGCCTGGCACGACTTGGGGCGGGAAGGGCGGGCCGAGGCATTCGAGGCGACCCTGCGGCTTCGCCGCATGGAACAGGCGCTCGACGCTGAGGGCAACAGCTCGACCGTCGCGGCGGTGCTCGAGCGCATCATCGTGCAGCCCAAGTGAGGCAGCCTCAGTGAAGCGTGACGGTTCCCGACCCGGCCTGGCTGCTCGAGGCCACCGCCGCCTCGCCCCACCAGTCGGCGCCTGGCATTGAGCGAGCGCAGTCGATTCGGGGGGGGAAGGTTGCCAGCGCCGGCGCGCTCAAGGGCGGTCAGCGAGTGTCCGGGCGACCTCCTCGTCGACGCAGGAGCAACGACACGCCAAGAAATAACAACAGGGTGGTGGATTCGGAACCGCTGCTGCCGCCCCCTGTCCGACAGCCGCAGCCGCCGCTCACGGGCCCTTCGCCTGCGCCGCCATTTGGCCCAGCGTCGCCTCCAGCAACTCCAGAGTCGGGCTCAGCGCCATCGGTTGGGCCCCCGTCGGCAACTCCGGAGTCCGCAGCGCCGGCATCCGCAGCACCGGCATCTGCAACGCCGGCATCTGCAACGCCGGCATCCGCAGCGCCGGCATCCGCAGCACCGGCATCCGTAGCGCCGGCATCCGCAGCGCCGGCATCCGAAGCGCCGGCATCTGCAACGCCGGCATCCGAAGCGCCGGCATCTGCAACGCCGGCATCCGCAGCACCGGCATCCGTAGCGCCGGCATCCGCAGCACCGGCATCGGCATCGCCGGCATCCGCATCGCCGGCATCAGTCTGCGCTGCGCATGTACCACTGACGCAGACCCCTCCAGAGCAGATGGTACCGTCTGTCGCGGACGGGTTGGAGCAAGCGCCGGTCGTCGTGTCGCAGACCCCCACATCGTGGCAAGAGTCCTGTGCCGTGCAAGTGACCATCGACGCTGGAGTTCCGCAGCTACCACTCTGACACGTCTCACCCGATGTGCAGGCGTTGGCGTCATCGCAAGCAGCCCCATTGGACTTGATGGGGTCCGAGCAGATTCCGGTGCCCACGTCGCAGGTTCCAATGAGGTGGCACTGATCAGAAGCGAGGCAAACGATCGGATTTGCCCCCGCGCACGCCCCCGCCTGGCAGGTATCTGTCTGCGTGCAAGCATTGCTGTCGTCGCAGGCCGACCCATCGACCTCGTTGGGATTCGAGCAAGTTCCGGTCGCGGTGTCGCAGGTCCCTGCCACGTGGCATTGACCGACCGCAGCGCAGGTAACGGGATTCGCGCCGGTGCACGTCCCTGACTGGCAGGTGTCCGACTGGGTGCAGGCGTTGGCGTCGTCGCATGCGGTGCCGTTGGCTGCGTTCGGGTTCGAGCAGAGCCCGGTCGCCGGGCTGCAGGTTCCTGCGACATGGCACGAATCGAGCGCGGCGCACGCTACCGGAGTACCGCTGGCGCACGTCCCCGACTGGCAGGAATCCGATTGCGTGCAGGCATCCCCGTCGCTGCACGCCGAACCGTCCGCCCTGACCGGATTCGAACAGACGCCGGTCGCAGAATCGCAGGTCCCCACGTCGTGACACGCGTCGAGCGGGGTGCAGGTCACGCCGACACAGAGGCTTGACGTGTATGCGACGGTGAAGTCGGACATGTCCCGCGCGTTCACCGCGTCCGGATTGACGAGAGCCGAATGGGTGTCGTCGAGCGAGAAGCGCAGCCAGATGTAGCGCACGTTTGCGTCGCCGAGCGCGACGGCCGCACCGAGCGGTGCGAACCCCTTGTCGATGAGAGCGCCATAGACTCCCGTCGTACCGGCGACGCGGTACTGGAGGCCGATGGCGCCCTGGTACGAAGCCGTGCCGCTGACGGTCACCGTGTCGACAGTCGAGGCGGAACCCAGATCGACCTGCTTCGAGTAGACACCCTTGGCGGCAGGTGTGAGCAGAGGGGTGAACTGCACGTCGTTCCCTGGGCCGCCGGCGCCACCGAGCACGTACAGGTATCCGTTGGCGGCAGCGCCGCTGTGCCAGTAGCGCCCGGTGGTGAAGGCGTTGATCCCGCTCCAGGTTCCAAGCGTGCCATTGGCGTTGATGGGAGCCACCTGCACGTCATTGAGAGCCCTCACGCCGTTCCAGCCTCCCGCGACATAGAGAAAGCCGTCCACGGCCACGCAGAGGTGCCCATAGCGGGCGGCCTGGAAAGAGGTGGCTGACGTCCAGGCTCCCACCGTGCCGTCGGCATTCATTGGAGCCACCTGAACGTCGTCAAACCGTCCGGCGTCGTACCCGCCCACGACGTAGAGGTAGCCGTTGTACGCGACGCTCGTGTGGGAGGCCCGGGGTACGGGGAACGCGGTCGTCAAGGCCCAGGCCCCCAGCGTGCCATCTGGGTTGACGGGTGCCACGAGCACGTCATTGAGGCGCGTCGGGCCGGTATTGCCGCCGAGGACGTAGAGGTGGCCGTTGTAGGCCACGCTGGCGTGGGCGTTGCGCGCGGTCGGAAACGAAGTCGTGGCAGCCCACGCGCCGAGCGTGCCGTTCGAGTTGATTCGCGCCACACGCACGTCACTGAGGTACGTGCTTCCATAACCCCCAAGCACATAGAGGAAGCCGTTGTAGGCGACGCTCGCGTGCCCATAGCGCGCGGTGGGGAAAGCGGTGGTCGTCGTCCATGCGCCCACCGTTCCGTCGGCGTTCAGAGGCGCCACCTGCACGTCGCTGAGCGCGGGTGGGTTGAAGCCGCCGATGACGTAGAGGTAGCCGTTGTACGCCAGGCTGGTGTGCAACGATCGAGGCGTGGCGAACGCCGTCGTCGCCGTCCATGTCCCCACCGTGCCACTCGACCCGAGCGACGCCACCTGAACGTCGTTCAGGTACCCAGGCCCGGTGGTGCCGCCGATGACGTAGGCGTTTCCGTTCGCGACCACGCTCGCGTGGCCGCGGCGTCCGGTGGCGAACGCGCTCGTCGTCGCGAAGGGCCCGACCGTTCCGTCGGCGTAGAGCGGCGCCGCTTGCACGTCATTGTAGGCCGTGACGCCGTTGTTGCCGCCGATGACGTAGAGGTACCCGTTGTGGGCCACGCTCGTTTGGCGGAAACGGTTGTTCGAAAACGACGTGGTGGCACTCCACGCGCCTACCGTGCCATTCGAGTTGATGGGCGCGACCTCCACGTCATTCAGGTAGCTGGCGCTGCTCGAGCCGCCAAGGACGTAGAGGAAGCCGTCATAGGCCACGCTCGAATGGCCCAGGCGCGCGGTGGGGAAAGTGGTGGTGGCGGTCCAGGTCCCCAGCATCCCGCCGGCGTTGATCGGCGCCGAAATGATGCTGCTGAGATACGTGCCGTCGAAGCCGCCGATGACGTAGACGAAGCCGTTGTGCGCCACGCTGGCATGCGAGCCGCGCGGGGCGGGCAGCGCGGTGGTCGCGGTCCAGACGCCCACCGTGCCGTCCGCGTTGATGGGCGCGACCTGCACCTCGTTGAGATACCCGCCGGAATAACCGCCGATGACGTAGAGGTAG
>JAHFDQ010000268.1:3988-8100 GCA_023248915.1 Archangiaceae bacterium
AGGTAGCCGTTCACTGCCAGGGAGGAATGCTCGGCGCGCGCCGTGGGAAGGGCGGTGGTGGCGACAAAGGCGCCCACCGTGCCGTCCGGGTTCAGAGGCGCCACCTGCACGTCGTTGAAGGGCGATCCACCGGCCGAGCCGCCAGTGACGTACAGGTAGCCATTGTAGGCAGCGCTCGCATGGTACGAGCGCGCCGTGGTGAAGGCCGTGGTGGCAGTCCAAGGGCCCAGCATGCCGTTCTGATTGAGCGGCGCCACCTGAACGTCGTTCAGATTGACGGCGCCGCTCCGGCCCCCCATGACGTAGAGGTAACCGTTGTAGGCGACACTCGCGTGGCGCCCGCGCGCGGTGGCAAAAGCGGTGCTCGCCGACCAGGAGCCCACCGTGCCGTTGGCGTTGAGCTGCGCGATCTGCACGTCGTTTTGTCCGGCGATGCTCCCGCCGATGACGTAGAGGAATCCACTCGTCGCCACGCTGGTATGGACGTAGCGCGCCGTCGGAAAGGCGGTGGCGGATGCCCACGCCCCAACAGTGCCGTTGGTGTTCAGCCGGGCAACCTGAACGTCGTTGAGCGAAAGCGCGCCCGTGTTTCCCCCGATGACGTAGAGGAAGCCGTTGAAGGCGACGCTGGTGTGGCCGTAGCGCGCGGTGGGGAAGGCCGTCGTCGAGGCCCACGCTCCCACGGTTCCGTCGGCGTTGATCGGCGCCGCCCAAACGTCGGCCATGACGGTTCCTCCGCCGTTCATGCCCCCGATGACGTAAAGGTAGCCGTTGTAGGCCAGGGTCGCGTGGCGGAAGCGCCCCGTGGGAAAGCTGGTGGTGGCGGCCCAGGTTCCCAACGTGCCGTTGGAGTTGATCGGCGCGACCTGTACGTCGTTGTAATAGCCGGCGCCTCCTCCGCCCATGACGTAGAGAAACCCGTTGTAAGCGACGCAGGCGGGGTGCTCACGCCCGTTTGAATAGGACGTCGTGGCCGTCCAGGCTCCCACCGTGCCGTTGGCGTTGAGCGGCGCGAACTGCACGTCGGTGAGATACACGCCGGCATAGCCGCCGATGACGTAGAGGTACCCGTTGTAGGCCACGCTGGCGTGGCTGTATCGAGCGGTGGGAAACGCGGTCGTCGCGGCCCAGGCGCCAACGCCCTTCAGCGTCCTGCCGCGCTTCACCTGATCCCCCGACACGTCCGCGCTTCCTTCGTTGTTGCCGCCGAGCGCAAACTCGGCAGTGAGCGTCACGAGCACCGTAGGGTCGATGGAGATGGGGTAGGCGAGCTTCGCCAAGCCGCTCGCGCGCAGCGTCAGCCGCGACCCGCGCAGCTCGAAGACCGCCACGTTCTGGGCAATATTCCCTGACGCGTCCCGCACCACCGGCGCCGGAATTCGGTAGAGAATCTGATCCCCTGATGGTCCATAGACGTTGACGCTGCCGTGGCTGTCGAGGCGAGCTTCCAGGCCCGGGTCCAAGGCGAGGTTCCATTCGAACACCAACCGGTCGCCGAGCGCATGCGTCAGCACGATGTCTTCCTTGACGCCGTTCGCCCGCGGCGTGAGGACGACGGCCGAATCTCCACTCGCTGCCGCGTATATGACCGAGCCCGAACGTTCGATGCCTCCGCGCAGAGAGAGCGGGCCAGCGGCCGAGGTGAGGGTGAGCCCTTCCTGGGCGTCATGGCGCTTCACCTGTAGCGCGCCGGTTCGCGCGTTCAGGTGCGCTTCGTACGCTGCGCTGACGTGCGTCGGTTTCTGAGCCTCTGTCGCCGCACCTTCGGTGCCGTGGGCACCGTAGACGAACTGCTCTGCCACTGGGTCGAAGACCAGCTTGGCGCTCGTCGTCGTTGCGCTGCCGATACTCAGGTGCCGGTTGTCGATGGCGCCCGCCAGCTCGGACGAGAGCTCTGACGAGCCGCGTCTGCCGCAACCCATAGCTGCAAGAAGCACGGCTGCCGCCGCGATGTGTCTGAGCATGGATCCCCTTCGCCATCCGTCTACTTCAGAGAAGATCAAACCACTTCGAACGCGGGAAGGCCTCCCTGCAGTTCGGCCAGGTCCAGCTCCACCGCAGTGTCGGAGGGGCTCCAAACCGTGAGCATAGGACACATTGAGGACCTCGCGGGGCGTGACGTCGGGGACGCCTGCGCCCAAGCGGGCCGGGACGGCGCGCCAGTGAGCCAGCCTCAGTGATGCGTGACGGTACCCGGCCCGGCCTGGCTGCTCGAGGCCACCGCCGCCTCGCCCCACCAGTCGATTGACCCCGCGCCCCGCACGTCGAAGGCCACCGTGTGGTTGACGACGGCCAGGAGCGCCCCGTCCCCCAGCATCGAGAGCGCGGCGTCGTCGGCAGGCATCTCTTGACCGTCCACCTTGGCGGTGCCGTCAACCGTGGCGGTCCACGACGAGGCCGTCCCGGTCAGCGTGCAAGTGCCCGTGCCAGTGGTCCAGGTGTCGACCGCGCCGACGTCCCCCACAAGCGTCAACTGCCCCGAGCCGTCGAGGGCGAGGTCGACGTCATGCCGTGGAGCGTGCACCACCGCGCGCAGCTTCCCCGAGCCCGAGAGCTCGGCGCCGGCGAGGCTGGGCAACTCGACGATGACTCGGAGCGCCGACGCGGACAGGGCGGCGGACTCGGGCATGAACGAGACGGCCAGGGTTTCCGCCTCGAGGCGGGTCTCGACATGGTCGAACAGGTTCGAGTCGGTGAGCAGCGTGAGCTGGAAGTCGCGGCCGTCGTGGACCTCGACGCTGAAGGGGCCGGTCACCCGCAGGCGGTTGAACCCGGCGACCCCGCGCTGCTGAACGGCGATGTAGCCGTTGCCCGCAAGCGAACACCCGGCGGTCACCGCCGCCAGAAGCCCCAGGCCCAGTCGCTTCATCGAGTCCCCCTGGCCTTCCGACGGCAGAAGGTAGGCATTCCCGTCGGGCGCGGCAGGTAGCCCGCTCGCCTGCCCTGATTCCGGCGCCCGTCCCGCGCGCGAATTTGGTATCTCAGCCGGCGTGACACTGCCTCGGGGAGACAAGGCGCGCACCGGCGAGGAGGCCTTCCTCAAGCGGTACCGGCCAGAGGACTACTCCCGCCCCTCGGTGACGGTCGACCTGGTGGTGTTGACCATCGTCGACGCCGTGCTTCGGGTGTTGCTGGTGCGGCGCCGCGAGCACCCGTTCAAGGACGCCTGGGCGCTGCCCGGCGGCTTCGTCCGCGTGGGGGACGCTCAGCGCGACCAGGGGGAAGACCTCGACGCGGCCGCCGTCCGCGAACTGGCCGAGGAGACCGGGCTCGAACCGGGCCAGGTGTTCCTCGAGCAGCTCTACACCTTCGGCAAGGCCAACCGCGATCCGCGCATGCGGGTCATCACCGTCGCCTACTACGCGCTGGTGCGGCCCGACCTCGCGCCGCTGGTGCGCGCCGGCGGCGACGCCGCCGACGTCGACTGGTTCGACGTCGGTTCGCTGGGAAAGGCCGACCTCGCGTTCGACCACGGCGAGGTCATCGCCCGGGCGCTCGAGCGGATTCGCGGCAAGCTCGACTACAGCGACCTCGCCTTCAGCCTGGTGCCCCATACGTTCACCATTCCCGAGCTGCGCTCGGTGCACCAGGTCGTCACCGGCATTCCCCAGGACGCGGGGAACTTCCGGCGGCGCTTCAACCGGATGCTCGCGGATGGCCTGCTGGTCAAGGCGCCTGGCAAGCGCATCACCGCCTCGAAGCCCGCGACCGTCTATCGGTTCGTTCGGAAGGGCGAGGAGCCCTGAGCGCCCGCTCTGAGGCCCGGAGGGCGGTCTGCCGTCGGAACGCCGGGCGTCGCCGGGTTTCAGCGGTGACTTCACGGGCGGCGCGGAGGCCGGAGTGATCGCCCTGCTCATCGGTCGTTTTCACGCGGTAACGGCCGAGCAGGCTCGCTGGATTGCCGGGCTGAGCGCCGTGCCCGACGTCGACCGCGGAATCTGCGTGGTGACGAGCGCCGACCACGCGGGCACCCGCCGCAATCCCGTCGAGGCATCGCTGCGCGAAGCGATGCTCGCGCCGGTGTTGGCCGCGGCCGGCAAGCCCTTCCAGGTGGTGCGGGTGAACGACGTGCCCGAGAGCGCGCGCTGGGTGGGCAACGTGTGCGACGAGGT
>JAHFDQ010000027.1 GCA_023248915.1 Archangiaceae bacterium
CGGACTTCGTCTGCACGGCCTCGCCGCGCTGCAACTTGCCGAAGTCCGGCCCCTCGGTGACTCCCAGCGCCCTCGCCGCGTCGAGGTTGAAGCGCCCCGGCCGCTCGGCTTCCTTCACCACGTAGCCGAGCGCGTTCACCCGGTGCTCGGCCTGCACCGCCCGCACCTCGTAGTTGCCGCGCGCCAGCACGTCGCCGCCCTTCAGCTCGACTATCTCGATGGGAAAGGCCAGCCGCTCGACGCCCAGGTGCACCGCGGCGTGCAACAGCCGCTTGGCCGGCGCCGGGCCGTACAGCGTCAGCGGCTCTTCCCGCCCCGTCATTCCCAGGGTGCGCAGAAAGCCGATGATTCCCAGGTAGTGGTCGGCGTGGAAGTGGGTGAAGAAAGCCGCGTCGATGGCGAAGCCGGTGCCGTACCGAATCATCTGGCGCTGAGAACCTTCACCGCAGTCGAACAGCAGGCTGTCGCCGTCGGCCTTGACGGAAATGCCCGACAGGTTCCGGTTGATGGTGGGTTGCGCCGCCGACGTGCCGAGGAACGTCAGCCGCAAGATGGAGATGCCGCTCGCGCCCATGTCCGTGCCCGGAGTGCCGCGCGCGAACGCGCCCGCCGCTAGACGGCCTTCGCGGGCGTCTTCAGCGCCGCCGGTGGCTGCTCTTCCACGCGGGCCTTCGCTCCCGAGTTGGGAGTCTCGACTCCCGACTCGATGCGCATGCCGTAGAAGGACCGGTAGACGAAGAAGGCCGAGACGACGATGAAGGCCGCCGCCAGCACGAAGGTGAGGGGGCGATTCGTCTTCCCAATCTGCACCGCCAATTCGACCGCCAAGAGGCCGAAGAGGGTGGTGAACTTGATGACTGGATTCATGGCCACCGAGGAAGTGTCCTTGAACGGGTCGCCCACGGTGTCGCCCACCACCGTCGCCGCGTGCAATTCGGTGCCCTTGGCCTTCAGCTCGACCTCGACCACCTTCTTCGCGTTGTCCCAGGCGCCGCCGGCGTTGGCCATGAAGATGGCCTGGTACAGGCCGAACAGCGCAATCGACACCAGGTAGCCGATGAAGAAGTACGGTTCCAAGCAGGCGAAGCCCAGCGTGCCGAAGAAGACCGCCAGGAAGATGTTGAACATGCCCTTCTGCGCGTACTGGGTGCAGATTTCGACGACCTTCTTCGAGTCGGTCACCGAGGCCTTCTCGACGCCTTCGAGCTTGATGTTCTTCTTGATGAACTCGACCGCGCGGTAGGCGCCGGTGGACACCGCCTGCATCGAGGCGCCCGAGAACCAGTAAATCATCGCCCCGCCCATGATGAGCCCGAGCAGGAACGGCGCGTGGATGAGCGACAGGTTCACCAGGTACTCGGCCTTCAGCCCGTCGGTGAGCATGAACATGATGGAGAAAATCATGGTGGTCGCGCCCACCACCGCCGTGCCGATGAGCACCGGCTTGGCCGTTGCCTTGAAGGTGTTGCCGGCGCCGTCGTTCTCTTCCAGCAGCTCTTTGCCCTTCTCGAAGTTCACGTCGAAGCCGAACGTCTTCTTCACCTCTTCCTTCACGTTCGGGACGGTCTCGATGAGCGAAAGCTCGTACACCGACTGGGCGTTGTCGGTGACCGGGCCGTAGCTGTCCACCGCGATGGTGACCGGGCCCATGCCCAAGAAGCCGAAGGCGATGAGGCCGAACGCGAACACCGGAGACGGGTCGATGGTCGAGCCCGGAATGGGGAACAGTTGCCCCAGCCCCATCGTGCTGACTCCGTACCCGATGCCCATCAGGGTGACGATGACGACGCCCATCCAGTAGGCGCTGAAGTTGCCCGCCACCAGCCCCGAGATGACGTTC
Source organism: Archangiaceae bacterium (assembly GCA_023248915.1). Lineage (GTDB taxonomy): Bacteria > Myxococcota > Myxococcia > Myxococcales > Myxococcaceae > JAHFDQ01. The sequence goes on from JAHFDQ010000027.1 coordinate 1,841, forward strand.
AACGACGCGCCGCCCTCGCGGGACGCAATCACCACTTCCTTGACGTGCCGCGACTCGGTCGAGGTGAAGACCTTAATCATCTCGGGGATGACGGCCCCCGCCAGCGTGCCGCAGGTGATGATGGTCGACAGCTTCCACCACAAGGTGGAATCGCCGTGGAGGTTGGGAATGAGGAAGTAGGACACCGCGTAGGTGACCGCCACCGACATCAGTGACGTCAGCCACACCAGGAAGGTGAGCGGGTGCTCGAAGTTCATCTTCACGGCGTCGCCGTACTTGGCCTGCTGGATGACGCCGTTGACCGAGTAGGAAACGAAGCTGGTCACCACCATCATGATGCGCATGGTGAAAATCCAGACCAAGAGCTGAACCTGAATCGACTCCGCCCCCAGCCCCAGCCCCTTGGTCGCCAGCATGATGAAGAGGATGAGCGCCACGCCGGTGACGCCGTAGGTCTCGAAGCCGTCGGCCGACGGGCCCACCGAGTCGCCCGCGTTGTCGCCGGTGCAGTCGGCGATGACGCCGGGGTTGCGCGCGTCGTCTTCCTTGATTTTGAAGACAATCTTCATCAGGTCCGACCCGATGTCGGCAATCTTGGTGAAGATGCCGCCGGCGATGCGCAGCGCGGAAGCGCCCAGGCTCTCGCCGATGGCGAAGCCGATGAAGCACGGGCCGGCCATCGAGCCGGGAACGAAGAGCAGAATGCCCAGCATGATGAGCAGCTCGACCGAGATGAGCATCATCCCGATGCTCATGCCCGCTTGCAGCGGAATGGCGTAGACCGGGTAGGGCTTGCCGCGGAGGCTGGCGAACGCCGTACGCGAGTTGGCGAAGGTGTTCACGCGAATGCCAAAGGCGGCGACACCGAAGCTGCCGGCGATGCCCACCATCGAGAACAGCAGAATGATGATGACCTTGCCCCAGGTCATGTCCGGGTCTTCGGTCAGCACCCCGAAGTACAGGGCGATGACCGCGCCGATGAAGACCTCGAGGATGAGGATGAACTTCAGCTGCGTCATCAGGTACGTCTTGCAGGTCTCGTAGATGAGCTCGGACACCTCGAGCATCGCCTGGTGCACCGGCAGGTTCTTCAACTGCATGTACTGCAACATCCCGAAGGCCAGGCCGGCCAGCGACACCCCGATGCCGATGAGCAACAGCGTGCGGCCGTCGAGCGCGCCCGAGAGGAACTTCTCCTGCTCGAACAGCGGAACCTTGAGGGTCGCTTCGCTCGCCCACGCCGACGCCGCGGACAACACTGCCAGCAGACCTGCCGTCTTCTTCATTTGCCGACTCCTCGCCCCGCTCCGAGAGGCAGCGGAAGGCCCGCGGAGGGCCGCTGCGTACCACGAGTTCCGACTTGACTTGAAGCAAGAAAAGACGCACCGCGGCAATTTCGCGCCCACCATTGCGATCGCCGGGCCACGCCGCGTTAATGCTGGTCCATGGACGACACGGCCGGCGGCCCCGCCCGAGGGCGATTCACCCGCTTTCGCAAGCTGGCGACGCTGTCGGCGCAGCTCTCCACCGACGTGCTCAGCCGGGGGGTGAAGCGGCTGGCCGGGCAGGACGGGTCGATGTTGAGCAAGGGCGCGGCCGAGAAGGTGGTGGCGACGCTCGGCGAGCTGAAGGGCGCCGCGATGAAGCTCGGCCAGATGATGAGCATGGAACCCGACCTGGCTTCCCCCGAGATTCGGGCGGTGCTGGCGCGGTTGCAGAACCAGGCTCCGGCGATGCCGTTCGCCACCGTGCGGCGGGTGGTGGAAACCGAGCTGGGCGCGCCTCCCGAGGCGCTGTTCGCGGAGTTCTCGGTCGAACCGATGGCCGCGGCCAGCCTCGGACAGGTGCACCGGGCGAAGCTTGCCGACGGGCGCACCGTGGCGGTGAAGGTGCAGTACCCGGGGGTCGGCGAGGCGCTCACGTCCGACTTCGAGAACCTGGGCACGCTGGTGAAGACGCTGTCGCGTTCGACCAAGCTGCTCGACGGGCGGGCCTACTTTCAGGAATTGCGCAACGAGATGCTGCTCGAGGTGGACTACCGGCGCGAGGGCGAGCTCGCCCGGGCCTACGCCGCCGCGGCCGCTTCGCTGCCCGAGCTGAAGGTGCCCGACGTGGTGGCCGACCGCACTTCCACCCGGGTGCTGACGCTCGAGCTGCTCGAGGGGCCTACCTTGAAGGACCTGCTCGCGAAGAGCGCGACGGGCGAAGTGGCCAACGACGAGCGCTTCCGCATTTCCCGGCTGCTGGTGCGTGCCATCTACGGGCCGTTCCTGGTTGGAGGCGAAATCCACGCCGACCCTCACCCCGGCAACTTCGTGGTGATGCCCGACGGCCGGCTGGGCGTGCTCGACTTCGGCTCGGTGAAGCGCTTCTCGCCTACCTTCAGCGAGGCCTGCCGCGACCTGTTGCGCGGCGCGGTGCACGGCGCCGACTTCGACGCCCTGGCGCTGATGCGCCGGGTGGGCTTTTCCATCGAGCTGCCGGACGAAGAGGCCCGGCCGCTGCTGCGCGAGGCGCTGCACATCACCGGCCGGCCGCTTCGGACCGACGCCTACGACTACGCGCGCTGCAAAGTCACCCGCGACCTGAAGCTGTTGTTCGGCCAGCACGCGTCGAAGTTCCTCAAGCTGCGGCCCCCGGCCGAGGCGGTGATGTTCTTCAAGGCCGTCGGAGGGCTGTCGCAGGCCTTGCGCCTGCTCGGCGCGACGGGGGACTTCAGGTCGGTCTACGGAGAGCTGGCCCGGCTGGCCTGAGGCCGCGGGACCGCCCACCTGTTCAGGGCCCCGAGCTACTTTCGCCGGCCGTCGAGGCGCGGCGGATTCTGCGCCATGAACGGGTTGGTGGGCTTGCCGGCGCGGTGGGCCTGAGGCGCGGGCGCGGGCTTCGCCGCGGGAACGGGAGCGGCAGCCTTGGCCTGGGTCGCCGGCTGCTTGGGAGTGGCCGGGGCCGCGGTCGGCGGTGCGGGGGACTTGGTCTTCTTGGGCATGGAGCGCCTTGTAAAGCACGAACGCCAGGGACCTGCGAGGCCTGGCGCGCAATTCCGGCGACGTCGAGGCGGGACCCACGCCGGGCGGTGTACTGTGCCGCCCATGTTCGACGCGCTCGCTTGGGTGGTGGGGACGCTGCTGTTCGCCGCGCCCGCCTACGAGGAGATTCAGGTCGCCGACGGAGGCACCATCACCGGGCAGGTGCGGCTCGCCGGCCCGGCGCCCCAGAGGCCGCCCCTCAAGGTGGACAAGGACGTGGCCCTGTGCGGCGCCACCCAGCCAGACCTGACCTACGTGGTCGGCCCCGACGGAGCCCTCGCCAACGCCGTCGTCGCCATCGACGACATCGCGCGCGGCAAGCCCGTCGGCAAGCCCGAGGCGTTCCTCGACCAGAAGGGTTGTCGCTTCTCGCCCCGGGTGCTCGCGGTCCCGAAGGGGACCCGGCTCGAGATTCGGTCGTCGGACCCGACGCTGCACAACACCCACGTCCAGCGCGCCGGCAAGACGGTGTTCAACGTCGCGCTCCCCTTGCAGGACATGAAGGTGACCAAGAAGCTGAAGGAAGCGGGCGTTCACGAAATCGGCTGTGACGTGCACTCGTTCATGAAGGCCTGGGCCTTCGTGAGCGAGCACCCGTACGTCGCGGTGACCGACGAGAAAGGCCGCTTCCAGCTCGGCGACGTCCCGCCAGGCACTTACCGGCTGCGCGTCTGGCACGAGGCCGCCGGCGAGAAGCAGGTGGCCGACGTGACGGTGCCGGCCGGCGGGACCGCGAAGGTGGACTTCAGCCTCTAGAGCTCTCGACTAGAGCTGCACGTCCGGCGGCGGCGGCGGCGTGCGCTCGTAGGCGCAGAGGGCGGCGTGGCGCGGCTTCTTGGCCTCGTCGTCCTCGTCCGGAGGCAGCTCGAGCTGGAAGCAGTCGCTGGCGAGCTTCAGGAAGGCCGCGTGCGCGTCGACGGCCACCGCCGGGTCGTAGAAGAACAACACCCACTTGTTCTTCTTGGCGGGAGTGAATCCCGGCGGTGCCTTCGAGTTGTAGTCGTCGTCTTCGGTGCTGAGCTCGACCTGCATCGTCTTCGCGCGCATGGCGCCCGCGACGGGCAGCCAAACGCGCAGGCAGCCGCCAAGGAGGAACGCGCACGCGACGACGGTCCAGTGCTTCATGCTCGCTCCGCCTCGATTCCAAGGCGGAGGCCAGGAACCCGGGCGAAGTGCGAGCGATTCCGAGTCAGCAGCGTCGCCGACTGGGCGAGGCACACTCCTGCGATGAGATAGTCGGCCGTGCCAATCGGCTTGCCTTCCGCCTCGAGCTGCCGCCGAACTTCGGCGGCGTGCTCACCGGCCTTGGCGTCGAAGGGGACGATATGAAGCGCCGCGAGGAGACTGCTGACTTTCTTGCGGCTTCCATCTCCGGTCACTCCGCTCAATAGCTCGAAGGAGTTGATGGCCGTCGTCGCCAGGTGCCCCGTCGCGACTTCCAGCCGGATTCTTCCGTGGCCAGGTTCGCGTCCACGAAGGTAGTCGATGAGAATGTCCGAGTCGGCGATCATCATCTCCAGCTCGCTCTCGCGCGCCCGACCGAGTCCTCCAGCGAATCCGCCGTCTTCGCGTCCAGCGTTCCACCGGCGGCCAGCGCCGCTGCGATGCGTTCGCGACGGGGCCCTTCCTCCGCGAGGAACAGCTCGATTGCCTGCCCCACGAGCCGCGAAAAGCCTTTCTCCCCGCGCTCGGCCGCCAACTCCAGCAACTTCGCCCGCTGTCCGTCTGAAAGCTCAATGGTTGTGCGCATATACACTAACTTAATGTGTCATGCACATGCATGTCAAGCGCCGAGGGGGGGTGGCGGTGGTTAGTCCCGCCCCTCGAGCAGGTCGGTCGCGGAAAGCTCGGGCGCGGCGCGGCCGGTCTCGAACTCGAGCAGCCCCAGCTCGGCGTAGCGCGGCCGAATGCGGGCGGAGAGCAGCCCGATGCGCTTCAGGTTCGGCACCACCCGCTTGAACATCATCCGGCGGAAGAGCGACATCATCGACGACCGGTTGACCAGCGCGTTCCACTCTTTGCGCGGCATCGCGTGGCCCCAGTACTCGTCGTAGAACTCGTGCGCGTAGAAGCGGTTGCGCAGGAACAGCGAGACCTCGAACGTCCAATCTTCGCGCTCGCGGCGCTCGCGCTCGGTCAGCTCTCGGAAGTAGTCCTCTAGCGCGAGCACGCCGAAGTGCACGTGGCGCGCCTCGTCGGTGATGACGTAGGTGAGCAGCTTCTTCAGCAGCGGCTCGTGGGTGAGCTCGCGCAGCATGCCGAACGCGCCCAGCGCCAGGCCTTCAATCATGATTTGCATGCCCAGGAACTTCATGTCCCACCGGGCGTCGCCCATCAGCGAGTCGATGACCACGTAGAGGTTGTCATTGATGTCGTACCGCTTCTCGAGCTTGCCGGAGAGGTACCGGTGGAAGACCTCGACGTGGCGGCCCTCGTCGACCACCTGGGTGCTGCCGTACAGCTTCCCGTCCAGCCAGGGCACCGCCTCGGTCACCTGGCAGGCCGCGAAGAGCGCGCCCTGCTCGCCGTGCAGGAACTGCGACAACAGCCACGCCGCGACCGCGAGCCGCTGCTCGGCCCGGGCGCGAAGGGGCAGCGCCTTGAACGCGGGGAGGTCGAAGATGGGCATGAAGTCCCACGGAATGAGCGCGCGCTCGTCCGAGAGCGGGTCGACGTCGGACTTCCAGTCGAGGTCGCTGGTGGCGTTCCACTGGCCGGTCTTCGCGGCCTCGTAGAGGCGGGCGAGCTCGGGGCGGTCGCGCAGGTACTGCCAGTCGAAGCGCGCGCCGTGAGTGACGGACAGAGTGGTCGAAGGCTCGACCTTCCCGCGCTTTTGCACCATGCCGCGCCAGGCCGGCCCGAGCAGGTTCTTCAACACCACCAGGTTGCCGCTCCGGCTCGCGTCCTTGAGCAGCGGGAGCGTCTGAACCAGCGACCTGACCGAACCGAGGAAGCCCATTCGACCCTCCCTACATCTCAATTCCAAACATCGCTGCCCACCTTCGGGGGTGAAGCGATAAGTAGTCTCCACGATGACCCAGCTCGTCGCCGGAATGAAGGCCCGCTACCTCCCCCAGCCCGAATGGGGAGTCGGCCACCTGCTGTCCGTCGAGGGGGCCGGGTCGAAGGCGCTGGTCCTGTTCCCCGCGCGCGAAGGCGGGCCGATTCTCGTCTCCACCAAGCAGGGTGCCCTGGTGCCCCACCAGCTCAAGGTGGGCGACCCGGTGGCGACCGCCAAGGGCAAGGCCGGGCTGGTGACCGGCGAGCTCGAGGGTGGGCGCGGACTCAGGCGCTACCTGGTGCGCTTCGACTCGGGCGACGAAGACGAGTTTCCCGAGTCCGAGCTGCGCGCGCAGGCGCCCCGGCCCGACGCCCTGGCCGCGCTCCGCGAAGCCCGGGTGGGCGATGCCCGCGGCTTCTTGTTGAGGCGGCAGGCGCTGCACCTCGACGACGAGCGGCGCTGCGACGCGTTGGGGGCGCTGCTCGCCTCGCGCATCATGGTGAAGCCGCACCAGGTGGGCGTGGTGCAGCGGGTGCTCTCGGCCCGCCGGCCGCGCTTCATCTTGGCCGATGAGGTGGGCCTCGGAAAAACCATCGAGGCGGGCATGGTGTACTCGGCGCTGCGGCTGACCGGCCTGGCCAGCCGGGTGCTGGTGGTGGCGCCCTCGCACCTCACCGTCCAGTGGCTGGGCGAGCTGTTCCACAAGTTCAACTCGCTGTTCACCTTGATGGACGGCGACCGCTACGCCGCCTCGGTGAAGGAAAGCCCCCAGGTGTCGCCCTGGGCGCGCTTCGACAAGGTGGTGACCAGCCTCGAGCTCTTCTCCCGCCAGGACGAGCACCGCGACGAAGCCGCGCACGGCCGCGCCTTTTGGGACCTGGTCGTCATCGACGAGGCCCACCACCTGAAGGGCGGCAAGGCCTTCGAGGCCGCGCGGGCGCTGGCCAAGAATTCCTGGGGCCTGCTCTTGCTCACCGCCACCCCGATGCAGCTCGACCCGGCCGAGTACCACTCGCTGCTCACCCTCATCGACCCCGACACCGCGCCGACGCTGGAAGGTTTCCGCGCGGCGCTCGGGCGCCAGGAAGAGCTCTCGGCCGCGGTGCGCGAACTGCTCGGGCCCAAGCCCGGCAAGGCCGCCCTGAAGAAGCTGGCGGCGCGCTTCCCCGACGACGACACGTTGTCGCGGCCCCTCGAACGCGGCGCCCTCCTGTCGCACCTGGCCGAGACCTACAGCCTGTCGGACCGGCTCATCCGCAACCGCCGCGCGGTGGTGGGGGGCTTCTCCGAGCGCCGGCTGCACCGCCACCCGGTCGAGCTGAAAGCAGCCGAGCGCGACGCCCGTGCCGCCGCCGCCAGCACCCTCGCCGGGCAGGGCAAGCTGCGGGGGGCGCCCCTGTCCGCGCTCTTGCGGCGGCTCGAGTCGTCGCCGGCGGCGTTCCTGGCTTCCGTGGCCGGGTCGCAGGCGCTGGCCCCGTTGAAGGACTCGTTCAAGCTGCCCGAGCGCGACGCGAAGCTGGCGGCGTTCCGGGCGGTGCTCGACGGCATCTGGAAGTCCGAGCCCGCGGCGAAGGTGTTGGTGTTTACCGAGGCCCGCGAGACGCTGGACATGCTGCAGGCCCGCCTGCGCGACGACCGCATCGAGGCGCTCGCGTACCACGGCGACCTGCCGCTCATCGACCGGGACCGCCAGGTCGCCCGCTTCCGCGACCCCGACGGCCCCAAGGTGCTGGTGTGCACGGAAGTCGGCGGCGAAGGGCGCAACTTCCAGTTCGCGCACCACCTCGTCAACTATGACCTGCCCTGGAGCCCGGCCACCATGGAGCAGCGCATCGGCCGGCTGGACCGCATCGGCCAGACGCGCGCGGTGGAAATCCACGCCTTCGACCCGAAGGGAACTATTTCGTCCGACGTGCTGGGCCTGCTCGCCGACGCGGTCGGCGTCTTCGGCGAGACGGTGGGCGGCCTCGACGCGATGCTCGAAGAGGTCGAGCCCCGGCTCACCGAGCTGGCGCTGGCCGACCCGAAGGAGAGGGCGAAGTACGCCAAGCAGCTCGCGGCGAGGGTGGCCGAGGCGCGCGAGTCGGTGAGGCGCGCGTACGACCCGTTGCTCGACCTGCGCAGCTTCGACCGCGCCGCCGTCGAGGCCCTGGTGAAGAAGGCGCACCAGCGCTTCGGGCTGTCGGAAGAGGACGCCGAACCGGGCGAGGAATCGGTCGAGGACGGGCTGTGGGCCATCGCCCGCGACCTGGACGAGCGGCTGGAAGAGGTGGTCACCGAGCTCGCGCGCAAGGTCGGCATCGGCGTCGACACCGACGAGCAGGTCGAGGCCTTCCAGTGCGCCTTCCAGTTCGGCCACGAGCTCAAGGTCGAAGCGCTGCCGGGCCTGCCCCTCGGCCAGGACAGGACCGTGCTCGGCACCTTCTGGCGCGACACCGCGCTCGAGCAGGAAGAGATCGACTACTTCGCGACCGGCCACGTCATCGTCGAGGCGCTGTTCGGCTTCCTGCGGGACGGGCCCTACGGGCGCAACGGGGTGCGGTTTCTCGAGCGGCGCGGGCCGATGAAGGCGCGGGGGCTCGAGCTGCTCTTCCATGTGCTGCCGCCCGAGGCGGAAGACACCTCGCCCGGCGCGCGGGTGCCATCGCGGCAGCTCTCGCGGTTCCTCGACCGGTTGCTCATTCACGTCGCCGTCGCGATGGGGGCCGACGGCAAGCCCAAGGCCGACGCGTCGCTGCTCCCGGTGCTCGAGGCCGAGGGCAGGGCGCTGAAGGGCGACGAGGTGAACGCGGCGTTCCCCGGGCTGGCCGAGTTCGTCGACCCGGCGGTGGCGGCGGGCATGGCCGCGGCCGAGGCCGAGCTGCGGCGCATGGCGACGCGGGCGCGGGCGGCCATCGAGGAAGAGTGCGCGGCGGCGCTCGCCCGAATCGGGCCGTCGCTGTCGCACCAGGGGCTCGGCAGGACGCAAATCGAGGCTCAGTTGGCGGCCGAGCGGAAGCACTACGAGGCGCTGCTCCAGGCGCTCGGCGGCATGAAGGTGTCGCTCGACTCGGCCTGCGGCTTCGTCATCAACCGGTAGCGCGGGCCCGTGAGGTGCCGGGCAGGCGTCCGGGCGAGCCGTCCTCGCGCTTGACGGACGTCGTCCCCAATTTGCCCTCGCGAAGAGGAGGGCCGCGATGAGCTCGAACGCCGGTTTGGCATCTCTGGTGGGGGTGGTGCTGGTTTCCGCGAGCGTAAGTGCCGAGGTCCGCAGCGGCCAGGTGGTCGAAGTCAGACCCGATGAAGTCGTGCAGGGAGACCTGTACGTGGCGGGCTCGCAGGTGACGGTCCTCGGCCGGGTGACCGGCGACCTCCTGGTGCTCGCCAACACCGTCGACATCAAGGGCGTAGTGGACGGCGACGTGCTGGGCGCCGCTGGCACGCTCAACGTGACCGGGAAGGTGTTGGGCAGCGTGCGGGGCGCGGCGGCGCAGATGTCTTTGTTGGGCCCGGTGGGCCGCGACGCGGCGGTGGCGGGCGGTCAGCTCGAGATTGGGCCGCAAGCGACGGTGGGCAGGGACCTGTTGCTCGCCGCGGGTTCGGCCGAGGTGAGTGGTCCGGTCAAGGGAGACGTTTGGGCGGCCGCGAACATGCTGGGCTTGCGCGCGGGCGTGGGCGGGAACGTGGAGGCAAGGGTGGGGCAGCTCGACCTCGGTGACGACGCGCGCGTCGCGGGGAACCTGCGCTACGAGAGCGCGAAGGGAGCGCGGCGCGCGAACGGGGCGTCGGTCGCGGGAGTCACCGAACACCGGGCCCTCGAGGCGACCGCGTGGCAGGGGGGCCGCTGGGTGGCGGTGCTATGGCTTCGCTCGATGGTCGCGATGTTCGGGCTGGGCCTGATGCTGGTACTGGTGTTTCCCACCTTCACGCGCCGGTCGGTCTCGGCGCTGAAGGCTTCGCCCTGGAAGAGCCTCGGCCTGGGGCTTGCCGCGGCGCTCGGCATACCCGGAGCCGCGATGGTCATCGTCATCATCGGCGCGCTCATCGGGGGCTGGTGGCTGGGCATGCTCTTGTTCGGCCTCTACGTCACGTCCCTGGCCGTCTGCTTCCCGATGGTGGGCGTCTTCGTCGGCCGGTGGATTCTGGACCGGTTGCGCCGCCCAGGAGCGCACGTCGTCCTCGCGCTCTTGATTGGCGTCGGGCTGATGACGGTGCTGTTGCGAGTTCCCGTTGTCGGAGCGTTGGTCGTCATCGTCACGCTGGTGTTCGGCCTGGGCGCGATGATTCTCGGCGAGACGGAAGGGCGCAGAGTCGCGACGTAAGCGAACACCTCAGGAATCCGAGGCCGCTCAGGGATCTTGAGGCCCGCCCGGCTCGGGTCGGTGCGGCACCCCCGAGTTGCCGCGGACTTGCGCCGGCCCCGCCCAGGTACGCGGCTTGCTTGGAGTCCCGAAATGCTCTCCAGGCTCCCTCGGCCCCGTCGCGGTGCGCTTCCGCTTTATCCGGTCAGGAAGCCCGGGCGGAGGCTGCTGTCGGCCGAGCTCGGGGCCGCGCTGGTGGGCGGAGCGTTGCTGGTGGGCTGCGGTACCGGAGCCTTCGAGCCCCGCGACGAAGCCAGCTCGTTCCGGCCCTCGACCGAGGCGGTCGACTCCGGCACCCAACTGCCGCTTCAGCAGCAGCCAGAGACTCCGGATGCCGGCCAGGTGACGGCCGACGCAGGCAACGACGCTGGGGCACAATACGCCCCCGATGCGTCCGACTTCTTCGCCGGAGGGGCGCGGGCACCCGGTCCGGATGGCGGCTGGCCCTACCCGTGAAGTTGACGCTGCACCTGAATCACCGGTGCAACCTCCGCTGCTCGTACTGCTATACCGGGGCGAAGGTCGACCGGCGCATGGACCCGGCGACGATGCGGAAGGCCATCGACTTCGCGCTGGGCCACGCGTCGCAGGGCTGGCTGCTCCTGTCCTTCTTCGGAGGCGAGCCGCTGCTCGAGCTCGAGCTGATGGAGGCCGCGCTCGCGTACGCGCGCGGGCGGTGCGCCGAGCGGGGCGTGCGGCTGTACACCAGCGTCGCCACCAACGGGACGCTGCTCGACGAGCCGCGCCTCGAGCTGCTCAGGCGCAACGCCTTCAGCGTGCAGGTCAGCCTGGACGGCGGCCGCGAGGCGCAAGACGCCAACCGCCGGTACGTGAACGGAGGCTCGTCCTACGAGACGGTGTCCGAGAACTTGAAGAGGCTCCTCCAGGCCGGAGTCTCAACCTGGGTCGTCTCGGTCATCGACCCGTCGAACCAGAGCTACCTGGGCGACAGCTTCGAACGGCTCGCCGACCTGGGCGTGCCGCACGTCACCTTCGCTCCCAACTACCAGGCCGACTGGAACCCGGCGGCGCGCGAACGCTTCGAAACGGCGCTCGAGGACCTGGGAAACCGCTACCTCGCCCGCGCCCGGGCCGGCCTCGACATCCGGCTCGACCCGCTGCACGGGAAAATCGCCACCCACCTGTCGCCCGGCGCGAACGAAAGGGCGGTCTGCAAGTTCGGCATCGGGGACATCGCCGTGGCATCGTCGGGCCGGCTCTACCCCTGCGAGCGCCTGGTGCGCGAAGACGACGACGAGGTGGTCTGCATCGGCGATGTCGACCGGGGGTTGGACGTGAAGAAGCGCGACGCGCTGCTGGCGGCGAAGCGCGTGGAAGACCCGGGCTGCGACGGGTGCGAGCTCAAATCTCGGTGCAGCCGATGGTGCGGCTGCTCGAGGTACGAGACCACCGGCGACCTGTCGAAGGTGTCTCCGCTCTTGTGCTGGTTCGAGGAGTGCTTCATCGCCGAGGCCGACCGAATCGGCAATACCCTCTACGCCGAGCAGAACCCGGTGTTCTTGAAGCGCTTCTACCGGGCGAGCTCCGCTCCGGCCGAGCGGGCCTAAACTCCGTTCAGGTCGAGCGGAGTCGAGACCCCTCGACGGGCTCGGTACGAACGGACTTGCTCCGCCGCCGGCCGGCCACCCACGCCCCGAGCGCCAGAAGCCAGGCGCCGGCGAGGCCTGTACCCGCGGCGCACCCGCAGCCCGGCGCTGGCCCCAGCTCGTCCGGTGCCGCGCGAAGCAGGGCAGGGCCCGCGTCTTCGGCCTGTCCACCCCCATCGGTCGCGCCCGCATCGGGTGTCGCCTCGCCCGAATCGACCACTCCCGCGTCGATTCCTCCGTCGAGCCCCGCGTCTCCCTGCCCACCGTCGGCGCCGCCTCCGAAGCAGGCCGACAGGTGCACCGCGCGCGTGCTCACGCAGTTGGTGGGGCTCGAGCAGGACGGCTCGGAGAGCGCCGGCGGCGAGCCTGCATCGCCCGCCTGCGCCAAGTTGGGGTAGGCCAGCGCCATCGCTGCCCAGTGGGAAGCCGACGGCGGGTGCTCCACCCAGCCGAACACCTTCTCCTGATAAGGCGCCGAACCTCCCACGCTTGGGTTCCAGACGCCGCGGTTCGAGCTGTACCCGGGGTAGTTCGGGTTGTTGGCGTAAGTCAGCCCATTGTACGCCCAGACGGCCGTGTACCAGTCCTCCACCAGCTTCGGCTGGCGGTCGCCCACGCACTGGGTGGCGGCCCACTTCTGGACGAGGATTTGGGTGCCGGTGGCGAGGTTGTAGGTGGCGTCGCTGGCGACCCGGTTCCGGTTGAAGGCCGGCGCTTCGCCGACGTGCATGCCACTCGTCACCTGGCCGACGCCGTAGCCGCAGTCGAAGGCGATGAGGGTGCGGGAAGCCCCTCCCACCTGGTCGGCCGGCGTCGTGGGCACGCAGAACTGCCTCCAGCTCGATTCCTGCATCGCAATGGCCTTGAGGATTTCGCAGGGGAACTTGGCCGGCACCTTGTGCGCGGTCTCGGGTTGGCCGCACCCCTGGTTGATGTCCGGCACCGCGGGCCCGGCGTCGGCCCACCCGCTCGGGCCCTGGCCCACCAGCGCGAAGATTTCTTGCCACTCGGCCAGCGTCGGGTTGGTGCCGGGCGCCGCCTCGATGGCGCAGTTGTAGGTGTTGGCCGAGCTCGAGGCGGTGTAGCAGGGACAGGCGGCGCGGGCCGGTGCCGCCGTCAGGAGCGAGGCCGCCATGACGAGCCCGAGCACGGTTTTCATCGGGCCCCGTCCTCGACGAAACCGGCGAGGTCCACCCGCGCTCCGGCCGGGAAGGCCAGCGGCACCGGAGCCCCAATGGCGGCGCTCAGTACGAACGGTATGGAGAGCCTGCTGGGCAAGGTATGCAACCCGCAGAGCCAGGCCTCGTCGCGCGAGACGGCTTGCACGAAATCGACTCCCAGGCCGAAGGGCGCCGGGGCAACCGCCGAGCCGGGAACGTGGAGCCCCTCTGCGCCGTCGGGGTTGAAAGCGAACGACGCCCCGGGCCAGGAGTGCGGCGCCAATGCCATCGACGGCCCGCGCGCGAGCGTCTCGCGACGCAAGGTCGCCAGGTCGAGCCGTTCGACTGCCCAGGTGCCCGTCCGCTCGTCGAGCTCGGTGTACAGGAGCGCCCCTCGAGCCGCGTCCACCGAGAAGTCGCGCGCGAAGGGCGGCATTGGCGAGGCCAGCGTCCGCACGGCTTCGGTGTTCGAATTCACCGCGACGAGCTCGGCCTGCTGGAAAGCCACCCGGTAGACGAACAGCTCGTCGCCCAGCGTGCCGGCCAGGAAGGCGAGGTAGCCGGAAGTGGCGTACACCGTTCGGCTGCGGCCCGTGGAAATGTCTACCTCGTCGACGTTCAACGCGTCCTCGCGCAGCCGGCCGGCCAGGGCTTCCTCGGGCGAAGGGTCTGCGCCGGCGCGGCCGCGCTGGACGTAGACGCGACCCGTGGCGGTGACGAGCGGCCGGCTGGAGACGTAGACGCGGTCGGCCAACAGAGTGGCCTCCTGTCCGGGCTCGAGGCGGAAGAGGGCCGAGGCCCAGGAAGGGTCGCGCGCCGAGACAATCCCCGCGACCACCAGCACCGTCTTCGTTCCCGGCAGCGTCGTTCCCTTGACGGTAGCGTCGGGCGCGTGGCGGAAGCGGGCCATCGGCGAGGACAGCTCGGCGTCGCCTGGGCGCTGGAAGTACAGCTCGGTGACGTCGCCGCCGACGGGGGTGGCGAGCAGCGCTACCCGGGGGGCGGATGGCGCGTTGCGAAGCGTAGGCGAGGGGCGCCCTCGACTCCGCTCGGGCTGAACGGAGTTTGGCTCGGGCTGAATGGAAGCTCCGCTCGAGTTGAACAGAGCGGTTGCCAGGCCGCCCTCGACTCCGCTCGGGCTGACCTGCGCTCGGATCGGGCCGGACGGAACCGGCGAGCGAGCGCCCGCGAGCACGAGCACCGCCGCCGCCGCCACCAGGCCGGCTTGCAGGAGAGGACGCATGGGGCTCGACATGGCGCGAGACAATGCAACGAGTCGCCGTTCGCGCGCCAGCCGTCGGCGTTCCCGGTTACTGTGCCAGAAGCCAGGTCACGGCTTCGGCGGCGGCCGCCGAGAAGGCTTCGAGGCGACCGGTGGCCAGGTGGTCGCAGTTTTCGACGACGAAGAGCCGCGTCGAAGCTCGCCGCGCTTCGGCCAGCGCTCGAACCGCGTCCAGCCCGCCGAATTCGTCGCGGTCTCCGTGCACCAGCGCCAGCGGCACCGCGAGAGAAGCGGTGAAAGCGAAGTCGTACAGGCTCACCGGCAACCCCACCGCCAGGGCCGAGCGCACCCTGGCCTCGCGCGCGGCGAGCTCGAGCGCCACCCGGCCTCCGAACGAGAAGCCCGCGGACACCAGCGGCACTCCGGGGTGCTCGCGCTCGAGGTGAGTGAGCGCCGCGGCGGCGTCCTCCACTTCGCCCCGGCCTTCGTCGTGGCTGCCGCTCGACCTGCCGACGCCGCGGAAGTTGAAGCGCAGCGCCGAGCAGCCCGCGTCGCGGAAGGCCTCGGCCAGCCGATAGGTGACGTGGTTGTGCATCGTCCCGCCGTGCAGCGGGTGCGGGTGGCAGACCACCGCCGCGGCCTTCGGCTGTTCCGCTTTCCAGTAAAGCGCCTCGAGCCTGCCGGCCGGACCAGCCAGGTCGACGAAGGACATGACGGGCCTTCTGCCGGGCGCCCGGCTAGGCGCGCAGCTTCTCGCGGAGCGCCTTCGCCCGCTGTTGCACGTCGGGGTCCATCGACGTCAGCTCGAGCGACTTCAGGCGCTGCTCGAGGCTCTTGGGTAGCTTCGCCTTCAGCTTGCCCTCGTCGTTCAAGGCCTCGAGCCGCGCCAGCGACTTGTCCACCACCCGGTCGCGCGGGTGGTCGAGCAGCGAGTCGAGGAAGTACGGGTCTTCGGGCAGGTCGGGGTACTTCTCTAGGTACTCGGCGACGCCCTCGACCCAGGCCTTGCGGTCGGGCATCTCGCGCAGCTTCAGCATCGCTTCCTTCTGCGCCTTGCGCTTGCCCTCGGGGTCGAAGGCCTTCGCCAGCGCCTCGGGTAGCTCGCCGCCGGTGAAGAGCGAATCGGCGGCCTGCTTGTAGCGGGTATAGCTGGCGGAACGCTCGATGCGTTGCTGCTGCGGGTCGTCCTGCCGCGAGTGGCTCTTGGACTTGCCGCGCTGGGCGTCGATTTCCCGCCACGACTTGTTCCGCTTGCCCGAAAAGCCCCCGCCCTCATCCCCGTCTCGGTCTCGTGCCATGTCATTGCCCCAGAGGCTCGTCATCTTCGCCGGCGGCTCGCCCAGAGCTCGGCCAGGCCCTCGTCTACCGCGCCGCGCACCGCTTCGGATTCCGCTGACTCCGCCTCGGACAGTGCGCGTTCCGAGAACAGAGCGAGTGCTTCGGGCACTTCGGGCGCTGCGTCCTTCAATCCCGGAGGCCAGCCCAGCTCGACCATCGCGAACAGCTCGAAGAGCGTTTGCCGGGCGCAGGTGTAACCATCGTCGGTCAGGCCCCTGGCGTCAAGCCGGCCCAGGAGGGCGTCCTGTCGATTCTCGAACGAATGCTCGAGCCGCTGGCGTTCGCGCGGGTCGAGGGCCGCCAGGTACTTTGACGCCCGGTCGACGAAGGCGTCGCCAGGCCCTGCGCGCCCGAACGTGCCCGGCTTCGCAGCGGGCGGCGGCTTGGGTGTCCGCGCCCAGTTTCTCGAGCTGCCCATGCGGCGAACATACCGCCGTCGGGCCGAACGTCAGTTGCGGTCGCGCTCGGGCAGCCGGTCGCCCCGCGGGTTGCTGCGCCACTCGAGGTCGGCGGGGACGGCGCCTCCGCCCATATTCACCGAGCCAATCCAGTCGTTGTCCGGAAACCGGGGGTCATGGTGGTCGCCCGCCAGGTCCGGTTCGCGGGTGACCCGTTCGCGGTCGCCCAGAACGGCAAGGTGGATTTCCGGGGCCGGTACTTCGTCTCGGCTGCCGTTGCGGTCGAAATCAGTGTCTGGGAAGGCGTAGGACATGGCGTTCTCCGGGAAAGTGAGATGCGCGAGGTCAATGTGCGTTGCGCGGGTTGTCGCGGCTCATGCCCTTTCCAGCGCGGGTGGAAGTCTCCAGCCCAGGAGTGGAGGCGAGCTCGGACGGCGAGCGAGCAGGCGAGTTCGCCGGCAGCGCCGCGGAGCGGCCTAGAGACCGACCTCGGGCCAGGCGGAGCGGCAGGCCGTTTTGGCTGCTCGCACCACCCCTTCGCCCATTGCCTCGAGGCGGTTCAACTGAGCATTCACCGCGTTGAGGTCGCGCCGGTGGCAGGCGGAGAGCAGCAGGTTTTCGCTCAGCTTCCGTCGGCCGGCGGCCGTGACGATGACCGCTTGGCGCCCGCGCATCGACTCGTAGAGCTCGTCCCACTTCTTGCTTCGGAAGAGAGAGTCGAGGTGCTCGAGCGCTGCAGCCTCTTCCGCCGAGGGCGCTTCGAGGGCTGGAGCCTTCGGCTTCGGCCCAGGCGGCGGGAGGACAGGTCGGACCTCGGCCAGCGCAGGTCCGGAATCCACGTCGGCCGACGGCCCGGGCGCCTCGGCGAAGCCCACCTTGACGACTCCGGCATCCGCTTCCTCTTTCGGCGCGTCGGGCCTGGTGGACACATGAATCGAGAGGTCGAGGCCGTGCTTGGCAGGCTCTTTGTCGTCCGCGTCCGAGTGGCGGGTCCTCAGCCATGAACGTCCCACCCAGACCGCGAAGAGCACTATCAACGCGGCGCGCAACAGAGGCCGGCGCCTTCTCGCGCGCCGGTGTTCGGGAGTCGTTGGGCCTTCCGAGGCCACCGCCGGACTCGGGTCTGGCGGCAGCGCGCGTCGGGCGACGGACGACTCGGGTTCCCGCGCCACGCTCGCTGCCGAAAGCGGAGGAGTCTCGGGTTGCCGCTCGGGCGCTTCGGGCGGGGTCGGTTTCGGAGCGGTCGGCGCGCCGGACGCGGGCGCGGCCTCGGCGGGCTTCGCCACCCGGCCCGTCGAGGGCGTCACCGTCGCGCCTTCGGCGAGCGACTGGCTGACCGCGACCTCGGGCGAGTAGATGCCGCCCGCGGAGTCGCGCACCGAGCCTTGCTGCTGAGGGCCCAGCGTCTGTCCCGTCACCTCATGCACGAAGCAGGCGATATCGGGGGTGCGCTTCTCGCGGTCCTTCAGGAGGGAGTGCTCGATGCCGCGCGCCACGTCAGGAGGCACCCCGGGCGCCGCTTCCGCCAGGGGCACGTGCGCCTCGTAGGCGATGCGGAACACTACCTTGGCGATGTTCTCGGCCGCGAACGGGGCCTTGCCGGAGAGCAGCTCGTAGCAGATGGACCCGAGCGAGAAGAGGTCGCTCTGGGGGGTGACTTCCCGGTTGTGGCCGAGCGCCTGCTCGGGCGACATGTACAGCGGGGTGCCGATGAGGACCGAGTCCGTCGTCTGCACCGTGGACGAGTCGGACAGCTTGGAGATGCCGAAGTCCAGCACCTTCACCTGGTCGCCGAGGGCCGTCGGCACCAGGAAGATGTTGTCGGGCTTCAGGTCCCGGTGGACGACGCCTGCCGAGTGCGCCGCCAACAGCGCGCTGCCCACCTGCCGGACGATGGACCGCAGCTCGTCCACGGGGACCGGCCCGCGCCTAAGGCGGCTCGCCAGCGATTCGCCTTTGAGAAGCTCCATGACGACGAACGGCTCGCCGGTCGGCAGCGAGTTGAAGTCGAGCACCTGGACGATGTTGGGGTGCTCGAGCCGCGCGGCGATCTCCGCTTCTCGGCGGAAGCGCGCGAGCACGTCAGCGCTCGGTGGCTGCCCGCTGGTGTGCAGCACCTTCAAGGCGACCGACTTGCCCGCGAGCCGGCGGTGCTTGGCCCGCCAGACTTCGCCCATGCCGCCTCTGCCGAGCAGGCGTTCCACCTCGTAGGTGTCGGCCACCACCAGCCCCGTCGAGAGCACCGAAGGAGTGTTCGCCATTCGGCCGGGGACTATAGTCCCGCGGACTATGACCACCATGCTCCTGCTGGCGCTCGCGCTCGCCCAGGCACCCGAGAAGCTGGACCTGTCCGCCGAGAAGGCGGACCTCCGGGTACTGACGGACGGCGCCCACCACTACGTCGTGTACAACCCGAACAAGGGCTACTCGTCCGACTTCTTCTACGGCGACGGCAAGACGCTGGCGAAGCTGAGGGTGAAAGGGGGTGGCCAGGAAGGCGACCGCCGCTTCGACGTCACCCTTTGGGACCCGAGGGTGATTCCGACGTCCGGCGCGAGCGCGGGAATCTCGATGCGCGACTCGGGCAAGGCGTACGAGATTCAGTGCGGCAAACGGATGACGAAGCTCGAGGTCGTCGGCGCGGACGACGCGAGCAAGCTTCTCGGCGGCGCGACCTTTCTTTCGATGATGTGGACGCGCTTGCCCGAGCGGCTCCTGCGCGACGAGCGGGGCTCGTACTACTTCGTCGACCGGTTCCGGGCCGACGACCCGCTCGATCGCCGCGACTTCCGGCTGTTCATCGGGATGAAGGGCAAGATGCAACTTCAGTCGCTGAAGGACGTGGTGGACGACTCGCAGGGGATGATCTTCTCCACGAGAAACGGAGACCTGCGCCTGGTGGCGAACCGCGCCGAAAGGGGTTCCGCAGAGGCGGAGAAGACCGTGCGCATGAAGTGGGTCGCGGGTCGGACCGAGCTGCCGCTCATCGAGGTCACCCTCGACGACTACCGCAACTCGCGCATGGTCTACACGGAGCTCGGGCCGTACGACGGGCAGAGGCTCGGCACGCCGTGTGACGACTTGATGTGACGGGGGCCGGGTCGGCCGCAGCTTTCGCATTGCTGGCTGACTCTGGTAGGAGGGGCGCATGAAAAACCTCCGGTGGCTCCTCACGGGCTTCGTTTTCGGTCTGTTCATCGCCTCCGCGCCGTCGTGCGGCCAGATGAAGAAGTGTGACGCGACGACCTGTGGCACCGGGTGCTGCGACGCCAAGGGCGTCTGCCAGCTCGGCGTGACGCAGCAGG
>JAHFDQ010000269.1 GCA_023248915.1 Archangiaceae bacterium
TAGCTGTGAGGGAGACGTTTTCCGGCAAGCTCGATTCTCAGAGGAAGGCATGCCCCAGGGCCGCCTTCCTCGGCCTCTGCGAAGAGGGGCTCGTGATCGGGGTGGCCGCAAGGACTTGCCGTGCGGGCGCCGACAACAAGGCCTACGCAATCG
This sequence comes from Archangiaceae bacterium, assembly GCA_023248915.1. Classification (GTDB taxonomy): domain Bacteria; phylum Myxococcota; class Myxococcia; order Myxococcales; family Myxococcaceae; genus JAHFDQ01. The sequence continues at coordinate 154 of JAHFDQ010000269.1, forward strand.
AAGCCGTGCGCCTGCTTCACAGGGAACCCGCGCTGGCGGGAAACGGACCGACAGCCCTGTGGTCGCGGGTCATGAACGGCCGGTTGAAGGCGCACAACCAGCAGATGGACGTAGTGCTTTCACTGTGGGCTCAGGGGCTGGTGGCCCGAGCGCGGCGTTGAGACGCCCGCTGGTGGCTGGCGCGCCCGGTGACCACACAGAAGTCGGCGGTGCTCACGCGCGGACCGTCAATCTCAAGGGCCACCTCACGAAGCAAGCGCGGCGAGCACTAGGAGTGGAAGATCTTCGTCAGGCACCCCGCTGCGCAATGGTGGACAGGGATGTCCCGGTCGATCTTGAGCAGCATCAGGTGCGGCCTGGCGTCCGACAAGAGTCTCTGGCACAAGCGCTATTCTCCAGGCGTTCGAGGAATCGAAATGGCACTCATAGCGACTGGCCGATCATGGGTACTCCTTGAGCAGGGGCTCTTGGTGTTCGAGCGGCCCGCCGACAATTCCGGTTCCGCTCGTCTGCTCGTCTCTCAAGTTGGGCTGTGCAACGAGCGGGAATGCGCCTGCCGCGACGTGACGCTTCGCTCCATCGGTCTCGAATTGGGCAAGGGCTCCTCGTCGGCCGAACTCTCGGTCGATGGCCTCCGGGCGCTGTTCGACTCCGGTCGCCCTATGGAGTCCCGCCTCCAACTCGATGTCGGCATTCTGGAGCCTGACGATTACAAGGGGCGCATCCCGCTCTCGGAAGACTGGGTGGAATTCCTCAATTCCCAGCTCGACGGAGAGTTGCTCGACGTCCTGCACGAGCGCTGGCTTCGCGCCAAGGCCTGGCGGTCCCGTGAGCCGCAGGAAATCCACTGGCCGCACGACCTCGATCGCATGGTCGGCTGGTTTGAGACTCATTCCGACCATCGCAAGGACTTGTTCGTCCGCGAGGGCGATGATCGCGTCCTGATGGCAGAGGAATTGTTCTGCCTCAAGCCCTCTTGTAGTTGCGACGAGGCGACCGTCGATTTCATGGACTGCGTCGACCCGAAGACCAACCGGTGGAAGTCTATCGGCGGAGTTCGTGTCCAGATCGCCGGCGCCCGCGTCGTGCGCTACGAGCCCGAGCGCGGAGAGAAGAAGGCTATCCGGGTTCTCTGGGAGGCCTTCTCGCACCGCCACCGCGTCGAGGAACGACTCAGCAAACACAGGCAAGTACTCCGCGCTGCTGCCCAAAGCAGGCAAGGCGCTTCGGACACCCCCCAAAAAACGCGTGAACGCGCAGGTCGCAACGATCCCTGCCCCTGCGGCTCCGGGCAGAAATACAAGCGGTGCTGCCTTGGCGCGGACCAGAGCTCAGCCTGATTCAGCAATTCGCACGAAGTCGGCGCCATTTTCAACCAGGGATACCATCGGCCCACTCAGTCCTCAGCCTCGGCTGGTTCCGCCCGGCTGCCCTTGAACGCTGCTTGCTGCCGACGCTCCGCCTGCGCCCTCACCCATTCGAGCCACTCGGCCACCGGCGAATCGGCTTCGACCGAGCCGGTGCGCGCGGCTTCTGCCGCCTCGGCGGCTGCCGCGAGTTCCCTCATCGTGCGGGCCTCGGTCCAAGCGGCGAGCCGCTCCCTTAGCTCCTCCAGGCGGTCGGCCTCACGCTGACGGCGGCGCTCTGCCAGCTCCTGGCGGCGTTTGTCCCGTTCCCAATTCCGCGTGCTCAGCGCTCTTGCGATTCCGGCGAGGCGGTCTCGCTCGGCGATACCGACCGCTCCCGCCACAACCGCGTTCAGGCAGTCTTCGAGCTTTCTGCCACTCGAATCTCTCCAGCGCCTGTTGCTGCCGTAGCTCCCGAAGTCCAGCTCGATAACCAGCTGGCCGTTGAAACGCCGTTCCGTCGGGGTAGGGCCCAGGGCCCGGCGAACGTTCCAGGACTCCAGCTCCGCGGTTCGCGTTGGGGCGGGTAGAGCCACGAAGTCGTAGGCCTCGACCAGGCGAAGGGTCAGCTGCTTCTGCCCGATGACGACCGTTGTCCGCGCTATGACGGGAACGTGTATGCGCTTGGCCGCGACCCGCGGCGGGTCGTCCGGCAGAGGCGTGGGAAGCAGCACGACGTTGAAGCCGCGAACCTCGAATGCCTTGAGCAAGGCGTCCATGATGCGAATGGCCCGGTCAAGTTGGGCGGCCGACACGTCGATGTCGAGGCAGGACTTCTCGGCCCGCAGCTGGCGCCGCCCGCTCGAGACGTGCCGGAGCGTCGCTGCTGAAGCCTTCACCAGCGGGTGCGGTTGCTCGAGCACATCTGGAACGGTGATGAGCGCCTCCGGTCGCCGTTCACGGTCGCGCTTGATCTTCCGGTTCCTGGTCCTAGCCCAGTGCCCACGCCTCGGGATGGGCACGCCCAGCCTGAGGCAAATCTTCGCCAGGGCGGGCCCCGACAGGCCGTAGCGAGGGGCGACGGCGACCATCGGCTCAGCCCAGACTTCTTCGAACAGCACGTCTCGTCGGAAAGTCGCGGTTCGGTCGGACATGAGCGCAACCCTACCCAGTCGGTAGTCCTCTGTGAAGCATGAGCCGCACCTGCGGAGTGGCGTCGAGCCTCAAGGGGCGCGGCCCGATGGACTGGGTCCGGTTCGATGATCAGGCGGACGTCGCCGTCGCCGCGGGATACCCAGTGCTTCAGTGCGTCGTCCGGCCGGCGCGAAGCCGGCGGCGCCAGTAGCCCGGCCGCCGTCTCTGGTGCGCGATTGCAAGCACGCGAACCTCGTCGGCCAGTTCGACGAACACGATGGCGAACGGAAAGCGCCCGAGAAGCGCTCGACGAATCCCGAGGTTTCGCGGAACGGAGGGGGCCAACGGGAAAGACCCGGGCCGGTCGCTCACGCGGACTAGCAATGCGCCGATCGCCTCCGCCAGTTCCTCGCCCAACCCGACGACGCTCTCTTCGTATCGGGAGTGGGCCGATGCAAGCTCGGCCTCGGCCTCGGCATCGAGCCGAACCGGTTTGCTCATCGGCGGCGAGACGCCTTCCGAAGGCGCTCACGAACCGTGGCCCAGTCCCGGCCGGCCGACTTGCCGCCGAGCGCGCGCCGAGCCCTACGTTCAATCTCCTTCGCCCATGCGGCTTCCGCGTCCGGGTCAGCGGCGCCGTCAATGCTGGCGAGGAGCTCGGCGGCCACCTGGGCGCGCTCTTTTTCGGAAAGGCGGAGCGCCTCGTCGAGGACTTCCCGTGCTCGTGTAGTCACAGAGGAAGAATAGGGTGTTGCCCGGCCCGTTGCCACCTTCAGCCGGGCAAGTGCTTCAGCCGCTCGACGTAGTCGGCCGGCAGCCCGGCGCTCTCGGCGCCCCTCACGAACGCCTCGACGAAGCGCGGGCTGACCGGGCCTTCTTCGCTGCGGCGAATCGGGTTCGTGACGAAGGCCGTTGCCTGGCGCACCTGGCCGTTCACCCGCACCTGGACCGGGCGCTCGACGCTCATCGCGGTGACCACGCCTTCCTTGTGCTGGACGATGGGCCAGTCGCGGCCGGGAATTTCGAACAGCCGCCCGAAGACGCTTTTCCCGGCGGCGTCGGCCAGGCCCGCCACCCGCCCGCCCCACCAGCGCGAGGGGAAGTCGAACACCAACTCGACGTCCAGCGCCTCGGCCACCTCGCCCTCGGGCAACTGGAAGGACTCGTAGCCGTGCTCGCTGCGCCACTCGTCGAAGGCCGTCCGGTCGAGCACGGTGGAGTAGGCGAAGTAGGTGCGCGGCCCGGGGTCGGCGGTCTCGCGCGCTCGATGTACCTGAAGGTGGTGTCCATCCATCGCCCTGCCATAACGGCGGGACGTCGTCGCCGCGAGCCGAACTGCCGGCCCCCGTCAGCCGAGCAGGTTCGCCCGGGCCAGGGTCAGCACCCTGACCTCGACGGCCCCCTCTTCTAGCAGCGCCGCGGTGGCCGCCCGGGCGGTGGCTCCGGTGGTGAAGACGTCGTCCACCAACAGTACGCGGCGGCCCCCCAACGGGCCGCGGGCCTTGAACGCTCCGGCGACGTTGCGCTCGCGCTCGGCGTCGGTCCGGCCGACCTGCCGCTCTGTTTCGCGCACCCGCTCGAGCGCGTCGGTCAGCATCGGGCCTCGCCACTTCCGAGCCAGCTCGGCGCACAGCAACTGCGCCTGGTCGTACCTCCGCTCGCGGAACCGCTTCTCGTGCAGCGGAATCGCAGAGAGCGCGAAGCCCCCGGCCGCGGCGAGGAAGGGCGCCGCTTCCTTCTCGAGCACTTCCGCCAGGGGCCGGGCCAGCTCGGGGTGGTCTTCGTACTTGAAGCGGTGAATCGCCCGCGCCACCGGGCCGCCGTGCACGAACGGGGAGAAGGCGAAGGTGAAGGCGGGCGGGTGCGCCAGGCAGCGGGGGCAGGCTCCTTCGGCGAGGCCTCCCGGTTCGGCGCAGCGCGGGCAGCGCGTCGGGGGCGTGACTTCGACCTCGGCGGCGCACGGCGCGCAGAAGAAGGCCGGGCCGGGCAGCACCGTGCCGCACCCGACGCAGGCGGGCGGGTAGAGCACGTCGAGCAGCCCCGAGAGCCGTTCCATGGCGCCTAAAACAGCCCCGGCCGGTTCATCTCGGCCGGCTGCGGCAGCCCCATCACCTGCAGCAGCGTCGGCGCGATGTCGGCCAGCACGCCGGGCCGCAGCTTGGTGCCGCGAAAGTCGGGGTGCGCGAGGACGAAGGGCACCGGGTTCAGCGTGTGCGCGGTGTGCGGCCCGCCAGTGACCGGGTCGACCATCAGCTCGATGTTCCCGTGGTCGGCCGTCACCACCATCGCCCAGCCGGCGCGCTCGCAGGCCTCGGCCATCTGCCCTACGCACTCGTCGACCACCTTCACCGCGGCCAGCGCCGCCGGCAGCACCCCGGTGTGGCCCACCATGTCGGCGTTGGCGAGGTTCACCAACGCGAAGTCGTAGACGCCCGAGGCGATGCGCCGGCACAACTCGGCCGTCACCTCGCGCGCGCTCATCTCGGGCTTCAAGTCGTACGTCTTCACGTCGCGCGGCGACGGCACCATGAAGCGGTCTTCCCCGGGGAACACCCGCTCGCGCCCGCCGTTGAAAAAGAACGTCACGTGCGCGTACTTCTCGGTCTCGGCGGTGCGCAACTGCTTCAGCCCCGCGTTGGCGAGCACCTCGGGGAAGATGTGCGTCGGTTGCTCGGGTTCGAACGCCACCGGCAGGGCGAAGGTCTTGTCGTACTCGGTCATGCAGACGTAGCGCGACAGGGCCAGCGGCCCGCGGTCGATTTCGTGGAAGGTCGGGTCGCTGAGCGCCCGGGTCAGCTCTCGCGCGCGGTCGGCGCGGAAGTTGAAGAACATCGCCACGTCGCCGTCCTCGAGCCGCCCCACCGGTTCGCCGTTGCCGGTGACGACGACGGTGGGCTCGACGAACTCGTCCGTCACCTTGGCTTCGTAGGAAGCGCGCACCGCCGCGGCGGCTCCCGGTGCCCTGTGTCCCTGGTCCCGGACCAGGGCATCGAAGGCGCGCTGTACCCGGTCCCAGCGCTTGTCGCGGTCCATCGCGTAGTAGCGCCCCGAGACGGTGGCGATGCGGCCGACGCCGTTCTTCGCGAGGAATGCCTCGAGCGCTTCGACGTGCGACAGGCCGCTCTGGGGCGGGGTGTCGCGCCCGTCCAGGAAGGCGTGCACGAAGACGCGCCTGAGGCCGCGGTCGCGGGCGGCGGCGAGCAACGCGTAGAGGTGTTCCATCGACGAGTGCACGCCCCCGGGCGACACCAGCCCGAGCAGGTGGAAGGCCTTGCCGTTCGCCTTCGCCAGGTCCATCGCCCCCGGATGACGGGGTTCGCCGCCAGCTCGCCCGACTCGCTGGCCCGGTTGATGCGCACCAGGTCCTGGTAGACGATTCGCCCCGCGCCGATGTTGGTGTGGCCGACCTCGGAGTTCCCCATCTGCCCCTCGGGCAGCCCCACCGCCAGGCCCGAGGTGGCGAGCTCGGTCGAGGGAAACTCCGCCGCCAGGCCGTCCATCCGCGGCGCGCCGGCCAGCAGGATGGCGTTCGCCTCGCGCTCCTTGCGGAGTCCCCAACCGTCGAGGACGACCAAGAGCACGCGATGGGCAACTTTCATGGGACACCCGGCCGAAGGACTTCGGGCCGGAGTCATAGCGCACGGGGCGCGACTTCACCGCCGAATCCGCGCCCGTCAGGGCGCGGCGCACACGCCCAACTGGCACACCTGCGTGGCCAGGCAGACGACGCCGCAGCCGCCGCAGTTGTTCCGGTCGAAGTTGGTGTTGACGCAAGAATTGCCGCAGTGGGTGAGCCCGGGCAGGCACGAGCACGCGCCGGCGATGCAGGTGAGGGCGGCCGGGCAGACGTTGCCGCAGGCGCCGCAGTTGTTGCGGTCGGTCTGGAGGTTCCGGCAGGCGTTGCCGCACGCCGATTGGCCGCCTGGGCAGGTGCACACTCCGGCGATGCAGTTCTGGGCGCCGCCGCAGGCCTTCGCGCACTGGCCGCAGTTGTTGCGGTCGCTCTGCAGGTCGCGGCAGACGCCGCCGCACAGGGCGCTGCCCGAGGTGCAGTAGCAGGTCCCGCCCGCGCACAGTTCGCCCAGCGCGCAGGCGTGGGCGCAACTGCCGCAGTTCTGCTGGTCGAGCTGGAGGTCGAAGCAGGCGCCGCCGCACGAGGTGAGCGGGCTCGGGCAGAGGGCCTGGCAGGTGCCGGCCGAGCAGACCTTGCCGGCGCCGCACACCACTCCGCAGGCGCCGCAGTTGTTGGGGTCGGTCGCGGTGAAGACGCACTTGCTGCCGCACTTGGAGCTGCCCGGGGCGTTGCAGACGCACGCGCCGCCCGCGCAGGCGTTGCCCGGGCCGCAGGCGTTGCCGCAGGCGCCGCAGTTGTTGACGCTGTTGTTGGTGTTGACGCAGGCGCCGCCGCAGTTCGTCTGGAACGGCAGGCACGACACCAGGCAGTTACCCCCGAGGCAGACCTGGGTCGCAGGGCAGACATTGCCGCAGGCGCCGCAGTTGTTGGCGTCGTTCTGCGTCCGCACGCAGGCGTTGCCGCACTTGACGTAGCCGCCCTGGCAGACGCAGACGCTGTTCTGGCAGCTCGCGTTGGCGCCGCACGACGTGCCGCACGCCCCGCAGTTGGCCGCGTCGGTGACCGGGTTCACGCACAGCCCGCCGCACAAGAGGTACCCGGCCGGGCACGAGCAGACGCCCGCCGAGCAGTTGCGCGGGGCCGCGCAGACCGAGCCGCAACTGCCGCAGTTGGCGTTGTCGGTCTTGGTGTTCACGCAGGCGCCGCCGCACAGCGTGGTGCCGGCAGGGCATGAGCAGACGCCGGCCGAGCAGGTTCGAGGAGCCGCGCAGACCGAGCCGCAGCTGCCGCAGTTGGCGCCGTCGGTCTGGGTATTGACGCAGGCGCCGCCGCACAGCGTGGTGCCGGCGGGGCAGGCGCAGACGCCGGCCGAGCAGCTCCGCGGGGCTGGGCAGGCCGAGCCGCACGCGCCGCAGTTGGCGTTGTCGGTCTGGGTGTTGACGCAGGCGCCGCCGCACAGCGTGGTGCCCGCGGGGCAAGCGCAGACGCCGGCCGAGCAACTGCGCGGGGCCGAGCAGACCGAACCGCACGCGCCGCAGTTGGCGTTGTCGGACTGGGTGTTGACGCAGGCGCCGCCACAGAAGCTGGTGCCGGCCGGGCACGAGCAGGCGCCGCCCGAGCAGGACCTGGGAGCGGCGCAGACCGAACCGCAGCTTCCGCAGTTGGCGTTGTTGGTCTGGAGGTTGACGCAGGCGCCGCCACAGAAGCTGGTGCCGGCCGGGCACGAGCAGGCACCGGCAGAGCAGGACCTAGGAGCGGCGCAGACCGAACCGCAGCTTCCGCAGTTGGCGTTGTTGGTCTGGAGGTTGACGCACGCGCCGCCGCAGAGCGTGGTTCCGGCGGGGCAGGCGCAGACGCCGGCCGCGCAGCTTCTCGGAGCCGGGCAGA
>JAHFDQ010000270.1:0-3750 GCA_023248915.1 Archangiaceae bacterium
GCGCGGCGTCGCGGCCTCGTTTCGCGAGCAGCAGGCGGCGTCCGAGACGCGCACCCGGGTTCGCGACCGCGAGCTGGCCCGGGTACAGGCCGAGTTGTCGGCGCTCGACCGGCGCGAGGACGACGCCCACGCGGCCATCGCCGCCGCCGCGGCCGAAGCCGGCCTTTCGGAAGGGCCGACCACCGCTCAGATCGACGCCGCCGGCGCCGCGCTGGCGGGCGAGGTCGAACGAATCGAGTCGCGCAGCCGCCTGGCGACCGAGCTCGAGCAGCAGGCGCCCCGGCTGGCGGCCGCGTCGCACGCCGAACGCGACGCGAAGGCCGACCGCGACGTCGCCGAGGCGGGACTGTCGAAGCTCTTGCGCGAGGTCGACGCCATCGTCGGCCCCCGCTCGCTGCCGAAGGGGCTCTCCGCGGCGGCCGCGCTCGACCTGTGGAGCGAGGCCGCCGCGGTGAAGGGGCGCATGCAGGACCTGGCGGCCGAGGACAAGGCGCTTCGCCACGACGAGAAGGACTGCGGCAAGGCGGCGGCCGCGGTGGTGGACGCGGCGACCGGGGCCGGGCTTCGCGAGGCGGCGTCGCGTGGAGCCGAGTCGGCAGCTCAGGCGCTGGGGGTGCTCTTGTCGAAGGGGCAGCAAGCGGTGGCCGAGCGGCGCCGGTTGCTCGAACGGAAAGAGGCGATCGCCGCCGACGCGGCTCGGGTCGCCCGCGCCTGTGCCGAAGCGGAAGGCGCGCTCCTGGCGCTGCTGGAGAAGGGCGGCGCGAGGGACGCCGAGGCGTTTCGCACCCGGGCCGGGCAAGGAGAACGCTGGGCCGAAGCCTCGCGGCGCAGGCGCGAGCACGGCGCTCGAGTCGAGGCGGGCGCGGGGTTGCCGGCCCACGAGGCGCGCGAGAAGGTGCGCCAGGCTGGCGGCGCCGAGGGCGTGGCGGCGAAGCTGGCCGAGGCGTCGCGGCGGGCCGGCGACCTGGCCGACCAGAGCAAACGCCTCGCCGGCGAGCGGGGGGCGCTCAGCGAGCGGGTGCGGGGCTACGAAGAGGACACCGAGGTGGGGGCGCTCCGTCTGGCCGAAGAGACGCTCGCCGCCCGCGCGCAAGACCTGGCAGACCGCTACGCCGTGCACCGGCTGGCCCTGGCCCTGCTCAACACTGCGCGGCGCCGCTTCGAGGAAGAGCAGCAGCCCCGGGTGGTGCGGCTGGCGTCCAGCATCTTCAGCGAGCTCTCCAGCGACCGGTACCAGAAGGTCCACGCCGCCACGGTGGGGCAGGACCTGGCGATTCGCGACATCGCCGGCCGGGAATGGTCGGCCGAGAAGCTGTCGCGCGGCACCCGCGAATTGCTCTACTTCGCCTTCCGCCTGGCCGTCATCGAGGACTTCGGCGAGACGCGACTGCCGCTGCCCGTCATCCTCGACGACATCCTGGTCAACCTCGACCCCGAGCGCACCCGCGCCGCCATCGCGGTGCTGGCCCGGCTGGCGCGCAGACACCAGGTCATCGCCTTCACCTGCCACCCGACGTTGGAACCGCTGTTCCGCGAACAGGGGGCCAACCTGGTGCCTCTGGCCCCTTCGGCAGGCGAGCCCCGGTAGCTCGGAAAGGGCAGGGGCCGCTACGCGCCGGTCAGCTCGCGGCTCACCGCGATCACCTTGTCGGTGACGCCCGCGTCGAGCCGAAGCGGGGTGATCTGTCCGCTCTGGCCCGGCTTGGCCCAGTAGCTGCCCGAGGGCCAGCCGTCGGTCGTGCACAAATGCACCGGGTTCGCCGCCGCGCACTCGACCGGAATCGTCATCACCGGGCCGAGCACCGCGAAGGCCACCCGCATCGCCAGCGGCATGTCGCGCATGATGCCGGTCTTCACCAGCCCGACATTCACCACCGCCGCCGCCAGGTCCTTCTCGGCCCGCGCCAGGTGGGCGATGTAGTGGTAGTTGGCGATCTGCACGCTCGACAGCGACCGCATGCCGGGGAACGGCCTGAACTTCGGGAACACCGAGAAGTCGATCGCCGTGTCCAGCGGCACGCCCGCAACGAGCAGCACCACCTTGCCGGCCGGCGTCCCGCGCACCGCCGGCAGCAGCCGCTGCGCGAGGTGGTACCGGCTGAGGTAATTCACCGCGAAGACCGGGTTCAGGTCGTCGGCGGTGCGGCTGTCCTTCAGCGTCAGCACCCCCGCCCCGAGGAGCAGCGCGTCGAGGCGTGGGTGCTTCGAGAGCACCTGGTCTGCCGCGGCACGGACGCCGGCGTGGGTCGCCAGGTCGGCCGTCAGGAACTCGGCCTTCGCGCTGCCGCCGAGCCCCTCGACCGCGGCGCGGCCCTTGGCCGGGTCACGGCCGATCAACACCACCTGGTGGCCCTGGGCGACGAGCTGCCTCCCCGCCTCGAGCCCGATGCCGCTGTTGCCCCCGCTGATGAGCACCTTTTTCACGCCGCCTCCCGGTCAAGACCGGTTGATAGCGCCCTATGAGGTTCCGCGCTGGACTACGAGCCGTAGGTGGAGCGGAGGGTTTCGGGTGTCAGGCAGGGCTGGTACGAAGAAGCCCGGGTGTGCGAGAAGGGGGCGTTGAACATGCGCGGCTCACAGGCGAGCGTCGAAGCGCCGGCGCAGGCGGGGGAAGGTACCGGCGACGCCGCCCCTCTGACGCCGATGATGCGTCAGTACTTGGAGACCAAGGCGCGCTTCCCCGACGCGCTGCTCTTCTTCCGCCTCGGCGACTTTTACGAGATGTTCTTCGACGACGCGGTCCGCGGCGCCGAGCTGTTGCAGATCACCCTCACCTCGCGCGCCAAGGGGGCCGACCGGGTACCCATGTGCGGCGTGCCGTACCACTCGGCCCGGCGCTACATCGCGCGAATCATCGCGGCGGGGCTGAAGGTCGCCATCTGCGAGCAGGTGGGCGGTGACGAGGGCGGCAAGGGCCCGACGCTCTTCAAGCGCGAGGTGGTGCGCGTGGTGACGCCGGGCATGGTGCTCGACGACGAGGTGCTCGAACCGCGCGAGAACAACTTCCTGGCCGCGGTCGCCCTGCCCGACGGCCGCGAGGCCCTGGGCGCGGCGCTGCTCGATGCCTCGACCGGCGAATTCTCGGCCGTCCAGGCCGTACGCCTCGAAGACCTGGCCGACGAGCTGTCGCGCGCCGAGGTGCGCGAGCTCTTGCTGCCCGAGTCGGCCCGGGGGACGGACCGGCTCGGCCAGCTGCTGGCGCTCTTGTCGCGGCCTCCCGCGTTGGCCTTCGCGCCCGACGCCAGCTTCCAGCCGGCGCGCGCGGCGGCCTTCCTGAAGGCCCACTTCCAGGTCGAGTCGCTCGACGGCTTCGGCCTGGCCGACGCTGCGCAGGCGGTCGGAGCCGCGGGGGCGGCGCTTCGCTACCTGAAGGACACCCAGCGTACCTCGGCCGCCCACGTCGACCGGCTGTCGCTTGCCGGGCGCGACGCCCAGGGCGGCCGGTTGGTGCTCGACGATGCGTCTCGAGCCAACCTCGAAGTCCTTCGCACCCTGAAGGACGGCTCGCGTCGCGGCTCGCTGGTGGGAGTGCTCGACCGCGCCGCCACTGGCATGGGGGCGCGAAAGCTGGCGGGGTGGCTGACCGCGCCGCTCCGGTCGCTGCCGGCCATCGAGGCCCGCCTCGACGCGGTCGAAGAGCTCGCCGGCAAGGGCGTCTGGCGGGCCGAGCTGACCGAGCGGCTGCGCGAGGTCGGCGATCTCGAGCGCCTGTTCGCGCGGCTCGCGCTCGGGGTGGGCAACGCCCGCGAC
>JAHFDQ010000270.1:3760-8090 GCA_023248915.1 Archangiaceae bacterium
TGAAGGCGCTGGGCCGGTCGCTGTTGCAGTTGCCCGGGCTGGCCGAAGGGCTTGGGCGGTGCGGCTCGGCGCTCTTGCGCGGCCTGGCCGAACCGCTCGCCGCGAACCCCGACCTCGGCCGGCTCATCGATCGGGCGGTGCTCGACGACCCGAAGGTGTCGCTGAAGGAAGGCGGCCTGTTCAAGCCCGGGTACAGCCCCGAGCTCGACGAGATCGTCGCCCTGTCCACCCACGGTAGGGAATTCCTGCTGCAGATCGAAGCCCGCGAGCGGGCCCGCACCGGCATCAATTCTCTGAAGGTGCGCTTCAACAAGGTGTTCGGGTACTACCTCGAGGTCACCCGGGCGAACCTGGGCCTGGTGCCGGCCGACTACCTTCGCAAGCAGACGACGGTCGGCGCCGAGCGCTTCGTCACGCCCGAGTTGAAGGAATACGAAGAGAAGGTCCTCACCGCCGAAGAACGGCGCGCCGCCCTCGAGCTGAAGCTGTTCGAAGAGCTGCGGGCGCGCGTGGTTTCCGAGGCGGGGGCGGTGCGGGCGGCGGCCGACGCGGTGGCCACCTGCGACGCGCTGGTGTCTTTCGCGCGCGCTGCCGCCGAGTACGGCTACGTGCGGCCGGTGGTCGACGCTTCCGACGTGCTCGATGTCGAGGGGGGCCGCCACCCGGTGGTCGAGCGCATGCTGCCCCAGGGCACGTTCGTGTCGAACGACGTCCGGCTCGACCGCGAAGAGACCCAGATTCTGGTCATCACCGGGCCCAACATGGCCGGCAAGTCCACCGTGATGCGACAGACGGCGCTCATCGTGCTGATGGCCCAGGCCGGCTCGTTCGTCCCGGCCCGGCGCGCGCGGGTCGGGCTGTGCGACCGCATCTTCACGAGGGTAGGGGCGGCCGACAACCTGGCGCGCGGCCAGTCGACGTTCATGGTCGAGATGGCCGAGACCGCCAACATCCTCCACCATGCGACGTCGAAGAGCCTGGTGGTGCTCGACGAGATTGGCCGGGGCACGTCGACCTTCGACGGAGTGTCCATCGCCTGGGCGGTTGCCGAACACCTGCACGACCGGCTCGGGGCGCGCACCCTGTTCGCCACCCACTACCATGAGCTCACCGACCTGCCGCGCGAGAAGGCCCGGGTGCGCAACTGCCAGGTGGCGGTGCTCGAGCGCCAGGGCAAGGTTGTCTTTCTGCGCAAGCTGATCGAGGGCGGGTCGAGCCGGTCCTACGGCATCGAGGTGGCGCGCCTGGCGGGGCTGCCGCCCGAGGTGCTGACCCGGTCGCGGGAAATACTCGCCAACCTCGAGTCGGGCGAGCTCGACGACTCGGGCAGGCCCCGGCTCACCCAAGCCGGGCGGGGAGGGGAACGCGAGTCGCCGCAGCTCGGGCTCTTCGCGTCCGCGCCCGGGCCCACTCCGAACGAGCGGGCGGTGCTCGATGAACTGAAAGCGCTGGTCCCCGACGCCACCACTCCGCTCGAGGCGCTCGCCGCCCTGGCCCGGTGGAAGCGCTCGCTGGAGTAGGCGTGCGGCTGGCGATTCCCAATCCGCCGCGGAAGGTTTCCCTGACCCAAGTGCCGGGAGCCGTCCGCCGCCTGGCGATGGTTGCGCTGGGCGGAGTGGCGCTGATGGCAGCATTCGGCTTCGGCAGCCGCGCGGCCGGCCGGTACGTGAGCGCCGAGCGGGCCTTCCTCGCCCGCGCCGATGAAGTGCCGGGGCGGGTTTCGGCGGTGGCCCGGCCGGACAGCTCGAAGGGCCAGTCCGAGGCTCGGCTGACTGTGCTGTATGCCTACGCCGGCAAGGAACGGGTGGCGACCGGGGTGAGGGTTTCGGCCGAGGCGTCGCTCCTCCTGGGGCCGGGCGGTGCGGTTTCCCTACTTGTCGACCCGCAGAACCCCGACGCGCCGCGAGAGGCCCGCGACGCACGCGAGGCAGCCGGCCCGCTCGGGTGGGTGTGGCCCGCGGTGGCCCTCGGCGCGTTGCTTGCGGTGACGTGAGTTTTCTTCGACGCGCGGCGCACGGCGGTGGCCGACCTGGCCCCGCTTCGGAAGGGCCTCCTGGTGTGGTTGACGCCGGACCAGCCGCTCCCCGAAACTCGCAACGAGATTGTCTTCCCCGCCAGCTACTACCGGGACGACGTGCGCTACGAAGTCAGGGCGAGGGTGCGGCCCGGGCGGGCGCCGGTGCGAAACGGCGACAAGGTGATGGCCGCGGTGGTGCCGGCGCGGCCCCGGTGGGTGAGGGTGATCGACGAGGATCTGGCCCGGACGCTGGGCTGGTTCGAGTAGGCCGGCGTCGGGTCGGCTCTGAACCGACTCCCGCTCCCGGGCCTCCGCCACTGGGCGGCGTGTCGGTCCTGCAACGCGCGCGACTCCGACATTCGCATTGCCGCTGGCAGGTATGGGGTGCGCCGGCACAGGCCATGAGGCCTGCCCGGTCGGGTCGCTTGAATTGGGAGCCCTGCTTTGGCCGAGAGTTTTCTCGGGAATTCCGCGGCGCGAGCATTCGAGACCGCCTGATGTCGAATGGTTACGAGCCCCAACGGGTCAGATTTCCGAGAAAACTCTCAGCGAAAACAGGGCACCTTGGCAGAGCGAAGGGTGGGCGGCGCTTGCTGGTACGGCACCTCGCGACGAGCAGGGCCCACTACGGGTGGGCGTAGTACTCGACCGCGAAGACGCCGAGCGCTTCGAACGTGCCGAGGTCGGTTCCACGCGCTACCGCCGCAGCCGCGAGGCGCGGCTTGCCGTCGGTTCCCGGTCGGCCGGGCCGGACCACCGCCACCAGCTTCACGCGGCTGTCCTTCGGCAGGGCCAGCACCGGGTACCCGGCGTTGGCGGCCTCGAGCGCGGCGGCCGCTTCGGTGCGGAGCCACCCCCGCATCGGCCCTTCATGCCGAACCCAGTCGCAGGTTTGCCCGAGGGACAGCTCTTTGGGGCCCGCGAAGTGTGGCACCTCGGCGTTCATCGCCCGCGTCACGTCCCACACGAAGATGTGTGCCCGAGGCTTGCCGGGGCCGTCCTCCACGTAGCGTTCGTTGTGGCCGACCGCGAACTGGTCGATGACCAACTGATAGGCGTCAGGCGACCTGTCTCCCTCGCGGTTTTGGCACGGGGCGTCGGTGGCCTTCCAGGCGTCTCGCGACGACAGCCCGGGAGCGGGCGTGCGCCCGTCGATCTTCACGCCGATGCGCCGTGACAAGTCTCTGGGCGCATCGGTTTCGCCGGTAGGCGTCGCGCCGAGCAGAGTGCTTCGGGTGCGCTGCTGGCCCTGCCGGGCGAAGGAAGGATGGGCGCCTGATAGCCGGACTGTCCGGGGGCGGGCGACGGCTTGCCGGGCTCCGGAGCCGCGCCGCTTCCCGGGATCAGGGAGCCGGGGCCGTCTGCGGGCTGCCCGGGTCGAGGCGCCGCCGCCGAGGTGCTGTGCGACGTCGGGCCGGCCGGCTGGGCCGAACGGAGCCCCGCTGCCGAGACGCTGTGCGAGACCGGGCCTCCGGGTTGCCCCGCGCGGGGCACCGCCGGGCTCGACTTCGAAGTGCCCGCTGGAGGCACCGCGCGCGGCATCGAGGTGGTGGTGCGGGGGGCGCGCGCCGGGTCGCCGGTGTCGAACGCTGACCCGTCCGTTGACTTTCGGTT
Organism: Archangiaceae bacterium; assembly: GCA_023248915.1. Taxonomy (GTDB): domain Bacteria; phylum Myxococcota; class Myxococcia; order Myxococcales; family Myxococcaceae; genus JAHFDQ01. Next base: position 7,392 of record JAHFDQ010000270.1, read on the forward strand.
GGGCGGGCCCTTGCCCTTGCCGCCGTGCGCCGTCATTCGGGGCGCCAGTGTAGCGGCCCCGCCGAAAAATTGCGGCGGTGTGTGACGCGTGCTCACATCCAACACGCCTGTAGCTCGTGGGTCGAGGCGCCTGCTCGATGATCTTCACTGCTCGCATCGTTGGCCTCACTCTGCTCGTGGCGGCGCCGGCGTCCGCCGCGCCCGTCCCGGCCGACGAGGGGTACGACGGGGCTCGCTCGGCCTACCGGGCGCTGAAGGGCGACGCCGCCCGGCGCAAGTTCCGACACAATTGGCTGAACGTGGCGAAGAAGTTCGAGGCGGTCGCCGCCCGGTTTCCGAAGAGCCCCCGCGCGCCCGAGGCCCTGTTCACCACCGGAGAGCTCTTGGCCGAGCTTTCGCGGTTCTCGGGGCAGGACAGCGACCTCGACGCCGCGGTCCTCGACTTCCAGAAGCTGGTGTCCGGCTACCCGAAGCATCGCCTGGCCGACGACGCCGCGCTCGCGCTGGCCCGCATCGCCGTCGACCGGCGCGACGACGTCACCCTCGCCCGGTCCGAGCTCGAGCGGGGCCTGGCGGCCAACCCGCAGGGAGACCGCGCCCGCGACCTGAAGGCGCTGCTCGCGGCGCTGCCCGCCGAGGCCGCGAAGACGCCCGAGTCGGACGCTTCTGCTGGCGCCCGGGCCGCCGCCTCCAAGGCGT
>JAHFDQ010000703.1 GCA_023248915.1 Archangiaceae bacterium
CCGGCGACGCGATGGTGCAGCTCGACCTCATCACCGAGGCCCAACGGCGCGAGCTGCTCGAGGGCCAGGTGAAGGAAATCATCTGGTCCACCTTCGGGTGGACGACCGGGCAGTTCGCCTTCTCTCAGGGGCAACAGACGCGGCCCGACCTGGTGCGCCTGTCGGTGTTCCCCGGCGACCTGATCTTCGAGGGAGTGCACCAGTCCGAGACGCTGGTGACGCTGCGCCAGCGGCTGCCGCTGGAGCGCAAGCTGGGGCCGACTGCCGACCCGCCCTACGGGCCGCACGAGCTGAAGCTGACCGCGGCCCAGGCTCACCTGCTGGCGCAGGCCGACGGGACGAAGTCGGTGGGCGACCTATTGGCCCTGGCCGAGCTGTCCGAGCGCGATACGCTGGCGGCGCTGGCGGCGTTCGAATTGGCGGGGCTGCTCGAGGAACGGCGCGACGAACAGCGGGCGCGGCGAATAAGCTTCGGACTGTAGAATCGCCGGGCCGGGGGAAAGGCCAGCCACATGCACTCGACAGCACGCTGGGCACTGGTGGCGGCGGCGTCATTTTGCGCCGTCGCCCAAGCCGCGGAGGACGCGGGGCCGGCGCCGGGAACGCTCACCCCCACCACGGTGGAGGAATTCGTCGCGTACAACGAGTACGTGGTGGACACCTACGTGACGGCGACGCAGCGGGCCGAGATCGGCGAGTTGGTCGCCGCGGCGTGGGACACGGGCAACGCCCGAGACCAGGCGCTGGTGCTGGAAAGCGTCGCCGGCAAGGCCGACCTGGCCAACCACAGCGAGGCCGACAAGAAGAACCTGCGCGGCAGCGTCGAGGACGAGCACCTGAAGGCGATGCGCAAGCGGACCAGGGAATCGGCCGTGGCAAGGTGGGTGGTCGCCTTCGCCGACGCGCGCAAGCCGCTGGTGCCGGGCAGCCCGCCGCTGACGCGGCAGTCGGCCGACGCGGCGGCGGAATTGGTGGCGTTCGTGCTGACCGTCGCCGACGGGGGAATCGCCATCGCCGCCGACAAGCCCTTCAGGGACGCCTTCGCCAAGGGGCTGGCCGCCGACTACAAGGGGTACTCGGACGAGCAGAAGGCCGCGCTGGCCGACCTGCCGAGGGACTGGGCGGTGCTGCGAATGGGCTTCTCGACGTTCTCCGAAGACAAGGGCAAGCGGCTGAAGAAGGAATGGGGGACGGCCATCCTGCCGCTGGTGTCAGCCCCGGCCGCCGCCAAGCTCTCGGGCGACGCGAAGCCGGTGCGCGCGCTGGCGAAGGCGCTCTGCACCCAACTGGCGGGTTGGCTGCTTTCGCCGGGATGACAGCGACCGTGATGGCGATCTGCCAACGACGGCAGTAAATTGTTTGGGTGGCTCGTGACCCAAAGGAACTTCAGCGCCTTGCGGAAGAGCTTGCCGCCCTCACGCCCGAGGACCGAGCGAAGGTGATTGCACAGGTCAAGCGGCACGAGGAGTTTCGGGCCCCGCCGCGCGACTGGAAGCCGCCCGTACTGACGGGTGGGACTCACTGGGACGGTGGTTCGCTTCGCCGCGAGGAGTTGTACGGAGACGATGGCCGCTGATCCAGTATTCCTCGACACCAGCCTCATCGTCGCCGCATCGGTCAACGCCGCCGACTTCGCCCGGTTCGATGACGAGATTTCGGTGGAGCCAGTGCTTTCCTAGGGGCCGAGTAGCCCGGCAAGTCGAAGCACGCGGCTTCGTACTGGCACGGTTGTCTTTTCGACCGTCATGGAAAATACTTCGAAGTACTTTCCACCATGGTCGAATCTAGTAACATCGCTCCGGCCACCCGCCGCCTGCAGTCCGCCATCGAGGAAGACCTCGACTCGCGGAAGTTGGTGCTCCTGTCCGGGCCGCGCCAGTGCGGCAAGACGACCCTGGCCCGCCAGGTGATCGCCCGGCGCGGCGGCGAGTACTTCAGTTGGGACGTGCCGGCACACCGGAAGGCGCTGCGCGAGCAGGCCTTGCCGACGACTGCTCCGCTCTGGGTGTTCGACGAGCTCCACAAGATGCGCGGGTGGCGCAACTGGCTGAAGGGCCTCTACGACATGCACGGCGCCCGGGTGGCCATGCTCGTCACCGGGTCGGCGCGCCTCGACGTCTACAGCCTCGGCGGCGACTCGCTTCAGGGGCGGTACTTCCTGCACCGCCTGAACCCTTTCAGCTTCTCCGAGCTGACTGACTGCGTGCCGGCGGCGCCTGACGCGCTCGTGGCTCTGCCGAAGGCCCCTCCCTCGGACTCTGCGCGGCGGCTCGAAGACCTGGTCCGCTTCGGCGGCTTCCCCGAGCCGCTCTTCGCAGGCTCGGACCGCCGGGCCGCGCGCTGGCGCCTCGGCTATGGAGCCCGGTTGGTCCGGGAGGACATTCGCGACCTCGAAAACCTGCGCGACCTCGACAAGGTCGAGCTGCTCTTCGACCGGCTGCCCGCCACCGTCGGCTCGGTGCTGTCCATCAACGCGCTCAGAGAGGACCTCGAGGTCTCGTTCGACACCGCCAAGCACTGGCTGGCCGTCCTCGAGCGGCTCTACGCCGTGTTCCGGGTGGCGCCCATCGGGCCGCCGCGAACCAAGGCGGTGAAGAAGGAACAGAAGCTCTACTTCTGGGACTGGGGCCGGGTGGAAGGCGAAGCGGCGCGCTTCGAGAACCTGGTGCTGGCGCACCTGGTGG
>JAHFDQ010000271.1 GCA_023248915.1 Archangiaceae bacterium
GTCGGGGACAAGATGGCCGGCCGGCACGGCAACAAGGGGGTCATCGCGCGCATCCTGCCGGAAGAAGACATGCCGTATCTGGAAGACGGGACGCCGGTCGATATCGTGCTGAACCCGTTGGGAGTTCCATCCCGGATGAACGTGGGGCAGATCCTGGAGGCTCACCTGGGCTGGGCGGCCCGTACTCTGGGCAAGCAGATCGAAGCGTTGCTCGGCGATGGCCGGCGAGAGGTGGACCAATTGAGACACCGGCTCAAAGAATATTTAGCCTCGCGCGACGTCAACGAGCTGATCGACGGGATCAAGGACGCGGACGTCGTGCGGCTGGCCAACAAATATCGCGACGGCCTCCATCTGGCGTCGCCGGTTTTTGACGGCGCCTCGGAAGAGGAGATCTTCAACCTCCTTAGAAAAGCCGGCCTGCCGGCGACCGGGCAAGTGACCCTCCGCGACGGCCGGACCGGCGAGGCCTTCGATCAAAAAGTTACGGTCGGCGTGATGTACATCATGAAGCTGCATCACCTGGTGGACGATAAGATTCATGCGCGCTCCACCGGGCCGTATTCTCTGGTAACGCAGCAGCCGCTGGGCGGCAAGGCGCAGTTCGGCGGCCAGCGCCTGGGAGAGATGGAAGTCTGGGCCATGGAAGCCTACGGCGCGGCCTACACGCTGCAGGAAATCCTCACCGTCAAGTCGGACGACGTGGTGGGCCGCACGCGCATGTACGAGGCCATCGTCAAGGGCGACAACGTGCTCGAGTCGGGCCTGCCCGAGTCGTTCAACGTGCTCTTGAAAGAGCTGCAGTCGCTCGGCCTCGACGTCGAGTTGCTCGAGAAGGCGCCCCCCGAGCGCCAGCGCACGCAAGCCGGGCAGGGCAACGGCGAACCGAAGACGGGGACGGACGCGTAGGCGAGCGCGAGGCCAGGGCCAGAAGCGGTCTAGAGAATTTCAAGAGAAGGTACGGAGCCCCAAGTGAAGGACATCTTCAATTTCTTCGAGAAGCCGAAGGACCCGCTCTCTTTCGCGGCCATCCGCGTCGCCTTGGCGTCACCCGACAAGATTCGGCAGTGGTCGCACGGCGAGGTGAAGAAGCCCGAGACCATCAACTACCGCACCTTCAAGCCCGAGCGTGACGGCCTGTTCTGCGCGCGCATCTTCGGCCCGGTGAAGGACTACGAGTGCAACTGCGGCAAGTACAAGCGCATGAAGCACCGCGGGGTGGTCTGCGAGAAGTGCGGCGTCGAAGTCATCCAGTCGAAGGTGCGCCGCGAGCGCCTGGGCCACATCACCCTGGCCACGCCGGTCGCGCACATCTGGTTCCTGAAGAGCCTGCCGTCGCGCATCGGCAACCTGCTCGACATCACGCTGAAGGACCTGGAGAAGGTCCTCTACTGCGAAAGCTACATGGTGATCGACCCGAAGAGCACGCCGCTGTCCCGGGGCGAGCTCATCTCGGAAGACAAGATGCAGCGGTTGCTGCAAGAGCACGGGGAAGACTCGTTCACCGCCGGCATGGGCGGCGAGGCCGTGCGCGAGATGTTGAAGGCGATCGACGTGAACAAGCTGTCGGAAGAGTTGCGCAAGGACATGCGCGAGACCAACTCCGAGGCCAAGCGGAAGAAGTACGCCAAGCGCCTGAAGGTGGTCGAGGCCTTCCGCACCTCGGGCAACAAGCCCGAGTGGATGATGCTGGACGTCATCCCGGTGATCCCCCCCGACCTGCGCCCGCTGGTGCCGCTGGACGGCGGCCGCTTCGCGACTTCCGACCTGAACGATCTCTATCGCCGGGTCATCAACCGCAATAACCGCCTGAAGCGGCTGCAAGAGCTGAACGCGCCGGACATCATCATCCGGAACGAGAAGCGCATGCTGCAGGAAGCCGTCGACGCGCTGTTCGACAACGGCCGCCGCGGCAAGACGATCACCGGCCCGAACAAGCGGCCGCTGAAGTCCCTGTCCGACATGTTGAAGGGCAAGCAGGGCCGGTTCCGCCAGAACCTGCTCGGCAAGCGCGTCGACTACTCGGGCCGCAGCGTGATCGTCGTCGGCCCTGAGCTGAAGCTGCACCAGTGCGGCCTGCCGAAGGTGATGGCGCTCGAGCTGTTCAAGCCGTTCATCTACAACAAGCTCGAAGAGAAGGGCTACGTCACCACCATCAAGAGCGCGAAGAAGATGGTGGAAAAAGAACGCCCCGAGGTCTGGGACATTCTCGAGGACGTGATCCGCGAGCACCCGGTGATGCTGAACCGCGCTCCGACGCTGCACCGCCTCGGCATGCAGGCGTTCGAGCCGGTGCTGATCGAGGGCAAGGCCATTCAGCTTCATCCGCTGGTGTGCGCGGCCTTCAACGCCGACTTCGACGGCGACCAGATGGCGGTGCACGTGCCGCTGTCGATCGAGGCGCAGATGGAAGCGCGCGTGTTGATGATGTCGACCAACAACATTCTGTCGCCCGCGAACGGCGAGCCGATCATCGTCCCGACGCAGGACATGGTGCTCGGCATCTACTACATGACCCGCCCGCGCGAGTTCGCCCGGGGCGAAGGCCACGTGTTCGCGTCACCCGACGAGGTGCGCGCCGCGTATGATCACGGCGAGGTCGAGCTGCAGGCCAAGGTGAAGTGCCGCATCGATGGAGTCCGCAAGGAGACTACCGTCGGCCGCGTGCTCTTGTGGGAAATCGTCCCGCGCCGGGTGGGCTTCGACGCGATCAACAAGGTGCTCGACAAGAAGCAGCTCGGGAACCTGATCGACATCTGCTACCGGTTGACCGGCGAGAAAGAGACGGTGCTGTTGGCCGACCGTATCCGCACCTTCGGGTACACGCACGCCACCAAGGCCGGCATCTCGATCGCGCTGAAGGACATGGTCATTCCGCCGAAGAAGCAGGACTTCCTCGACTTCGCGCGCAAGGAAGTGACCGAGATCGAGAACCAGTACCTCGAAGGGTTGATCACCGACGGCGAACGGTACAACAAGGTGATCGACATCTGGGCCGAGGTCACCGAGAAGGTCGCCGGCGAGATGATGCAGCAGATCTCGCAGGAAGAGGTCTCGGGCGAGAACAAGGAAGGCAAGCGCGAGACGCGCAAGCAGCCGTCCTTCAACCCCATCTACATCATGGCCGACTCGGGAGCCCGAGGTTCGGCGCAGCAGATTCGGCAGTTGGCCGGCATGCGAGGCCTGATGGCCAAGCCGTCGGGCGAGATCATCGAGACGCCGATCACCGCGAACTTCCGCGAGGGGCTGTCGGTGTTGCAGTACTTCATCTCGACCCACGGCGCGCGCAAGGGCCTGGCCGACACGGCGCTGAAGACCGCCAACTCGGGCTACCTGACCCGCCGCCTGGTGGACGTGGCGCAGGACGCGATCATCAACGAGTACGACTGCGGCACGATGGACGGCCTGGTCATCTCGGCCCTGGTCGAGGGCGGCGAGATCATCGAGCCGCTGGGCGAGCGCATCTTGGGCCGGGTGGCCCTGGACGACATTCACGATCCGGTGACGGGCGAGGTGCTGGTCCGCGCCAACGAAGAGATTGACGAAGGGCGCGTCGGCAAGATCGAGAACTCGGGCCTGGACCGGGTGAAGATTCGCTCGGTCTTGACCTGCCAGGCGCGGCGCGGCATCTGCGTCGAGTGCTACGGCCGAGACCTGGCGCGCGGGCGCAAGGTGTCGATCGGCGAGGCGGTGGGCGTCATCGCCGCGCAGTCGATCGGCGAACCCGGCACCCAGCTGACGATGCGCACCTTCCACATCGGCGGCGCCGCGACCCGGCGGGCCGAGCAGTCGAGCCTCGAGAACCGGTACGCCGGTACCCTCAAGTTCTCGAACCTGGCGACGGTGAAGAAGTCCGACGGCACCATGGTGGTGATGAACCGCAACGGCGAGCTCGTCGTCGTCGACGACTCGGGCCGCGAGCGCGAGCGCTACCAGGTCATCTACGGTGCCCGCATTCTGGCGAAGGAAGGCCAGAAGATGGTCCCGGGCACCCTGGTCGCCGAGTGGGACCCGTTCGCCATGCCGTTGCTCACCGAGGTGGGCGGCACGGTGAAGTTCGAGGACATCATCGAAGGCGTCACGATGAACGAGGCCCTCGACGAGGTCACCGGCCTGTCGCGAAAGACGATCACCGAGTCGAAGGACCCCGAGGCGCGCCCGCGGCTGACCTTGCGCGACGCGAAGGGCGAGCTGAAGGTGCTGCCGGGCAACGAGCAGCCGGCCAGCTATTTCTTGCCGCAGGGGTCGATCATCACCGTCAACGACGGTGACGAGATCACCGCCGGCGAGGTGGTCGCCAAGGTGCCGCGCGAGACCACCAAGACCAAGGACATCACCGGCGGTCTGCCCCGCGTCGCCGAGCTGTTCGAGGCGCGCAAGCCGAAGGATCACGCGATCATCGCCGAGATCGACGGCGTGGTGTCGTTCGGCAAGGACACCAAGGGCAAGCGGAAGCTGATCATCACCCCCGAGGTGAACGGCGAGCAGCGCGCCGACCTCGCGAAGGAGTACCTGATCTCGAAGGGCAAGCACATCAGCGTGCACGCCAGCGACCGGGTGCGCGCGGGCGAGCCGATGATGGACGGCGCGGCGAACCCGCACGACATCCTCAAGGTGCTGGGCGAGAAGGAGTTGGCCCGCTACCTGGTGGACGAGGTCCAAGAAGTCTACCGGTTGCAGGGCGTGAAGATCAACGACAAGCACATCGAGACCATCGTCAGGCAGATGCTGCGCCGGGTTCGGGTGGGCGAGGTGGGCGACACCAACTTCCTGGTCGACGAGCAGGTCGAGAAGTGGGTGTTCGAGGAAGAGAACGAGAAGGCGATGAACGCGGGCCACCGGCCGGCGGTGGGCGAGCCGCTGTTGCTCGGCATCACCAAGGCGTCGTTGTCGACCGAGTCGTTCATCTCGGCGTCGTCCTTCCAGGAAACCACCAAGGTGCTGACGGAAGCGGCCATCAACGGCAAGGTCGACTACCTGCGCGGCCTGAAGGAAAACGTCATCATGGGGCGGCTCATCCCCGCCGGCACCGGGCTGCCGCAGTACAAGCACCTCGACATCGAGGTCGAGAGCCCCGCCGACGAGATCCAGCACATGGAAGAGGCGCTGGCGGCCACCCACGGCGACTCGGCTCCGATTCAGCCTCCGCAGGCGCCGGGGCCGCGCACCGAGACCGGCGCGGCGTAACGGCCTTTCGGGCTTCGCCGCCGCAGTCGGCTTCTGGCCGCTACCGGCGGCAGCTCCTTGACGGCGATGGCGCGCTGCGTTATTTGGGCGCGGCGAGCGGGCAGGTGTGCCCGACCCGCGCGAAGGCCCCGGACCCCAAGGAGCGACGATGACGGCGAAGAACGGAAAACAGGTCAAGCTGCAGGATTACGTGCGCGAGCGCCTCGAGGAAGCGCGCGAGCGGCTTTCCGGCTTCGAGTCCGAGGCGGAGGACGTGCTGAAGACGCTGGTCGAGCGCGGCAAAGAGCAGCGCAAGGAGATCGAGGCTCTGCTCGAGAAGCTGAACGGCCGTGAGCTCAGGGCCATCGAGACGCGCGCGGTGAAGCAGATCGGCAAGCGCGCCACTCAGGCCAGCACCGAGGTGAAGAAGCGCTTCGAGGAACTTCAGGCCCGGGTTCTAGGCGCCACCGGCGTCGCCAGCTCGTCGCAGGTGCGCGAGATCAACCGCGAGATCACCCGCCTCGGAAAGAAGCTCGACGCGCTGATCGGCAAGCGGGGCTCTGGCCGTACCGACGCCCGCGTCTAGCGACACCGGAACCGGCTGGAATAACGACAGTTCCGCGCAATCTGGGGCGGGGCCTTTTCACGGCCTTGCCCCATGTGCTTTACAGGCGCACCTTTTCCTACTTGGAGCCCCATGGACAAGAACGACGGCGGAAAAGAGAAGCGGCGCCCGCTCGAAGTCTTCGAGCGAATCTGGAGCCAGGCGCTGGTGGCAGTGACGAGCGCCGAGGACGAGGCCTCGAAGGTGGGGGCGCGCATGGCCGACGTCGCGGGCTGGAGCCAGGAAGAGCTGAAGCGCCACGTCCGAGACATGGCCGAGCGGCTCGCGACTCAGCGCAAGGCGCTCGAGGCCAACGTCGAGGAAGGCGTGCGCGGCACGCTGGCCCGGTTGAAGGTGCCCCGCCGGGAAGAAATGAGCGCGCTGGGGGCGCGGCTCGAGGCGGTGGCGCGGCGCATCGCCGAGCTCGAGGCGCGCCGGTAGGCGATCATGCGGGGCTTCGGGCACATGCCGGTGCTGGCGGCGGCGGCGCTCGTCTTCGCCGCGGCCCGGGTGGGCAACGAGCCGGCGACGGCGCCCGCCTCGGCCCGGCCGGTGGCGGCGGTGCTGCCGCCCGACTTCCCCACCCTCGACGAGGTCTTGGCCCGCCGCGCCCCGGGGCTGGGGCTGACGCTGCGGCAGCAGCTAGCGGTGGCGATCGCGGAAGAGTCCCGGCGCGCCGGGTATGATCCGCTGCTGGTGATGGCCGTCATCGACGTCGAGTCGGACTTCCTGGACCAATCGGTGTCACCCGCGGGGGCCCGGGGCCTGATGCAGATCATGCCCGCGACCCTGTACTTCCTCGCCGAGCGCGAGGGGCTGCGACTGTCGCGCGAGGAAGTCGAAGCCGACCCCGCGCTGAGGGTGCGCCTGGGCATTCGTTACCTGCGCAGCCTGCAGGTGCGCTTCGGCGGCGACCTCGACCTGGCGCTGATGGCGTACAACGCCGGCCCCACCCGAATCGCCGAGGCGCAGAAAGAGCACGCCCTCGAGCCGTTCCGCGGGTACCCTCGCCTGGTGCGACACGACTTCCGCGCCTTCCGGGAAGGCGAGGGGCTCCACGGCGAGTGGGCGCTCGCGCTTCGAAGCGCCCAGTAGAGCGGGCTCGAAATTTTCACGCGCTGCGTCTAGAGTTTCGCGCTTCAACGGAGGCCGACATGCAGAGGGCACTCCCCGTCCTCGTGGCCGGGTTCTTCTTCGCAGCTGGTGGCGCGGGCGCCGCCTCGGTCTACCTGAACAACGTCAAGATCGACGGGGTCACCAACCAGAAGTTCGAGAAGGCGACCGTGCGCATCGACGAGAAGGGCAACGTCTTCATCGAGGCCCCCGGGTACGCCGTGAAGGCCGTCGAGGGCGGGCCGGGCGCGGGAGCGGCTACAGCCGGCGACTCCGAAGGGCCCGCCCGGATGACCAAGCACTACTGGCTGGTGACCGAGCAGACGGTGCCGGGCATGACCGAGTTCGACATCGACCTGTACGTGAACGCCAAGTGGGTGCGCAAGCTGCGCAACGCCGACGAGCAGCTCGTGGCCGAGATCACCAAGTACCTGACGCCGGGGAAGAACACGATCCTCTTCACCGCGCACAAGGTGGCCGGCGAGGCGCGAAAGAGCTTCTCGTCCGAGCACGTCTTCCGGGTCATCATCGGAGAGGGGGCGGTCGGCGGCGACAACGTGATGATCGACAACCCGATCGTGAAGTTCGAGCGGACGGCCGCCGAACCCACCGACGTCTCTCAAGAGTACGTGCTGACCACGCGCTAGGCCTTGTTCAACATCGACCCGAGAATTCGCGGCATCCCCGCGGGGCGCGACCAGGTGGTGGCGCTGTTCCAGTCGATCAACGCGCCCAACCTGGCGGTGCCGGGCAAGCAGGCGGGGCCGGCGCAGGCGTTCGTGGTGGGCGTGCGCGGGCAGGGCGGCCTGGCGGTCTTCGTGTACCTGTACCTGGCCGAGAGCCAGGACTGCGCGGTCTACGCCCCGCGCAAGCGCAACCTGACGCCCGAGGCCTACCGCACCGAAGAGGCCGAGGCGATGGCCTTCGTCGAGTCGATGGGCTTCATGATGGACAACATGAACTACCCGGGGCTCTCGGCGGACGACAAGGACCAGATGATCAAGACCTTGCCCGTCTTCCAGAAGGACCCGAAGTTGGTGCAGGCCCCACGTGGGAAAGCGGCCGGGGGCAAGCTGTCGCCGGCCGCGGCGCTGGGCAGGCTCTTCGCGTCGTTCTGACCAGGAAGGAACGCGTCACGGTGAGAAGCGGAACCTCGAGGCTGTGGGCCCTGTCCTTCGCGACGCTGGTG
>JAHFDQ010000704.1 GCA_023248915.1 Archangiaceae bacterium
GCGAGTAGGGGCCGGTGCTGCGGGCGTGAATCTTGTCGTCGACCAGGTGGTGCAGCTTCAGCATGTACATCACGCCCACCGTCACGTCGTGGTCGAACGGGTCGCCGGTGCGGCCGTCGAAGAGCACCATCTGGCCGGTGCGCGACAGGGCCGCCTCGTCGAACAGCTCGTGGATTTCCTTCTCGCGCGCGCCGTCGAACACCGGCGTCGCCACGTGGATGCCGGGCCTCAACCGCTGGCACAGGGTGACGACTTCCTTGTCCGCCAGCGAGTCGAGGAACTTCCCGAACGCCTCATCGTCATAGATCTTCTTCAGCGCGCCGCGCAGCTTGTCGCCGCTCCACTTGTCTTCGATGTATTTCTGCAGCCGCTCGCCCACACCGCGCGCCGCCCAGCCGAGGTGCGTCTCGAGAATCTGGCCGACGTTCATGCGCGAGGGCACGCCCAGCGGGTTCAGCACGATGTCCACCGGCCGGCCGTCCTCGAGGTACGGCATGTCTTCCTCGGGCAAGATGCGCGACACCACGCCCTTGTTGCCGTGGCGGCCCGCCATCTTGTCGCCCACCGACAGCTTGCGCTTGATGGCGACGTAGACCTTCACCATCTTGATGACGCCCGGGGGAAGCTCGTCGCCCTTCTTGATGCGGGCGATCTTCTCGCCGAAGGCCAGCTTCACCGCTTCCTTGTTCTCCTCGAGGTTCTTGAGAATCTCGCGGATCTTCGAGTCGCTGGGGTCGCCGACCGTCACCTCGGACCAGTACTTGTACGGCACGGTCGAGAGCAGCTCGTCGTTCAGGGTGTCGCCCTTCTTGAGGAGGATCTTCCCCTTGTCGTCGACCAGCTTGCCCTGCACGTCCTTGCCGCCCAGCATCTTGCGAATGCGCGCGAAGGCCGAGTCCTGAATGACCTTGATCTCGTCGTTCTGGTCCTTCAGCAGCTTCGCCTCGTCCATCGACTCGATCTGCTTGGCGCGTTCGTCCTTCTCGACGCCCTTGCGCGAGAACACCTTCGCCGAGATGACCGTGCCCGCCACTCCCGGCGGTACGCGCAAGGACGAGTCGCGAACGTCGCCGGCCTTCTCGCCGAAGATGGCGCGCAGCAGCTTCTCTTCCGGAGTGAGCTGCGTCTCGCCCTTCGGGGTGATCTTCCCGACCATCACGTCGCTCGGCTTCACCTCGGCGCCGATGCGGATGATGCCCGACTCGTCGAGGTCCTTCAGCGCTTCCTCGCCCACGTTCGGAATGTCGCGGGTGATCTCTTCCTTGCCCAGCTTGGTGTCGCGGGCGATGCACTCGAACTCTTCGATGTGAATCGAGGTGAAGACGTCGTTCTTCACCAGGTTCTCGGACAAGAGAATCGAGTCTTCGAAGTTGTAACCCTGCCAGGGCATGAAGGCGACGACCACGTTCGCCCCCAGCGCCAGCTCGCCCGTCTCGGTCGCCGGACCGTCGGCGATGACGTCGCCCTTCCTGACCTTGTCGCCCTTCTTCACGATCGGCTTCTGGTTCAGGCAGGTGTTCTGGTTCGACCGCTGGTACTTGAGCAGGTTGTAGATGTCGACCTCGGACGCCACGTCCGAGAACGCGGCCGGCACCTCGGCCTTGACCACGATGCGGCTGGCGTCGACGGCCTCGACCACGCCGTCGCGGCGCCCCACGCAGGTGACGCCTGAGTCCCGGGCGACGATCGACTCGATGCCGGTGCCAACGAGAGGCGCCGCGGTGCGCAACAGCGGCACCGCCTGGCGCTGCATGTTCGAACCCATCAGGGCGCGGTTGGCGTCGTCATTCTCGAGGAACGGAATGAGCGAGGCCGCCACCGACACCAGCTGGTTCGGCGACACGTCCATCAGGTCGACGTCTTCGGCGCGGGCCTGAACGAATTCGCCGCCCCGGCGCGAAGAAACGAGCTGCGAGACGAACTTGCCCTTCTTGTCGAACTCGGCGTTCGCCTGGCCGATGGTGTGCTTCTCTTCTTCGAGCGCCGAGTAGAAGGCCACCTCGCCGGTCAGCGTCGCGCCCTCGATCTTCCGGTAGGGCGTCTCGACGAAGCCGAACTCGTTCACCCGGGCGTAGGTCGACAAGGACGCGATGAGGCCGATGTTCGGACCTTCAGGCGTCTCGATCGGGCAGATGCGCCCGTAGTGCGTCGGGTGCACGTCGCGCACCTCGAAGCCCGCGCGCTCGCGGGTGAGGCCGCCCGGCCCGAGGGCCGACAGCCGCCGCTTGTGCGTGACTTCCGACAGCGGGTTCGTCTGGTCCATGAACTGCGACAGCTGCGACGACCCGAAGAACTCCTTGATCACCGCCGTCACCGGCTTGGCGTTGATCAGGTCGTGCGGCATCAGCGTCTCGATCTCCTGCAGGCTCATGCGCTCTTTGATGGCGCGTTCCATGCGAACCAGGCCGATGCGGTACTGGTTCTCGAGCAGCTCGCCCACCGCGCGCACGCGCCGGTTGCCGAGGTGGTCGATGTCGTCGATCGTCCCCTTGCCGTTCTTCAGGTCGATCAGGTACCGGATGACCTCGAGGATGTCGCGCTTGGTCAGAATCTGGCCGTCGAGCGGTTCTTCGAGGCTGAACTTGAAGTTCAGCTTCAGCCGGCCGACCTTCGACAAGTCGTACCGTTCGGGGTTGAAGAACAGGTTGTTGAACAGGTTGATCGCCGTCTCGGGCGTGGGCG
>JAHFDQ010000028.1 GCA_023248915.1 Archangiaceae bacterium
CCGCGTGTCGAAACTCGCGGTGGGGTAGGTTGTGGGCATGACGAGCGGCCCGCCGGGCGGCCTCACCCGCAGAGAGCTCGAAGAGGTCTACTCGCGCTACTCGCCGGTGGTTTTCCGGAGGGCCCGGGTGTTACTGGGGCGTGACGCCGACGCCTGGGACGTGGTGCAGGAGGTGTTCGAGCGAATGCTGAAGAGCGCGAACGAGTTTCGAGGCGAATCGCGCCCCATGACGTGGGTGTACCGCATCACCACCAACCAGTGCCTCAACCAGCTCCGGGCGCGCTCGGTGCGAGAACCGGCCCTGGCCGTCATCAGTGGAGAACCGAGCGTCGACGCCGCCGCCACCGAGGCGCTCGACCTGTTGCAGAAGTGGGTGAGAAACCTCGACGAGCGCGAGCAGGAAATCGCCACCCTCCTCTTCGTCGACGGCCTCACCCAGGAGGAAGCGGCCGAGGTGCTCGGCCTGTCGAGGAAGACAATCGGCCGCGAGGTCGACGAATTGCGCCGGAAGGCCGCCGCGCTCGGCGCCCTGCCCGGGGAGCCCGGCCATGGCTGACCACCTTTCGGCGCTTGCCCTGGATGAAGTCTCCGCGGGCTTGACCCCCGCGGCCGGCGCGCAGGAACACCTTAAGGAGTGCGCCGAGTGCGTGGCCCGGCTCGAGGCGCTTCGAGTGTCCCGGGCGGCGGTGCTGTCCAGCCCCGAGGCTCGCCGGAGGCTCGAAGCGCTGCGCTCCACGGCGGCGGCGAGCCCGGCCCCGGCTTCCATCGGCCGGCGGTGGCGCCTGGCCACGGCGGTAGCCGCGCCGCTCGCGGCCGCGGGGCTGGTCCTCGCCCTCTGGCAGCCGGGCGACGAACGGCTGAAGGGCGTGGCCAGCCTCGAGCTGCTCTCCAGCGGCGGCGCCCCGGTGAAGGAGGCCCGGGTGGGGCAGCACGTCACGCTCGCGGTGGGCGGCGCCGGCTACCGGCGCGCGGCGGTGCTGGCAGTGGACGGCGCGGGGAGGGTTTCCCGGGTGTGGCCGGCGGCGGGGACGACGACTGCGCCCATCGCTCGCGGCGCGCGGGTACCGCTCGAGCCCGGCTTCGAGGTGACGCCCGGCTCGGTGACGCTGTACGCCTTCTTCTCGGACGAACCCATCGACCTGGGCCTGTTGGTGCGGGGCACCGAAGCCAACGTTGCCCAGAGCCTTCGACGCGGAGAAGTGCCGTCGGAGTTCACCCCGCAAGAAGAGCTCGCCCCCGCCGCGGCCCGCCTGCGCCTCGAGGTACAGCCGTGAACCGTTGGCGGCCTGCGGGCCTCGCCGCGCTGCTGCTCTTGTCCACGGCGGCGGCCGGCGAGAAGGAGCGGCGCTGGGCGTTCGTCATCGGCGAGAACCGCGGCCTGGCCGCGGAAGAACCCTTGCGCTTCGCAGAGGACGACGCCCGGCGAGTGCTGGAAGTCTTCGAAGAGGTGGGCGGAGTCGGCGCTTCGCAGGCGGTGTCGGTGCTGGGCGCCGACGCGGCGAAGGTGCGAACGGCCATTTTCCAATTCGGCGCTCGCCTCGCCAACGAAGCCGGGCCGGCCGACCGGCTCGTCGTGTACGCGTCGGCGCACGGGTCCGACGGAACGCTCCACCTGAACGGCACCGAGCTGCCGCTCCGGGAGCTCGTCGACTTCGTGCAGAAGGCGCCGGTGGGCGTGGGGGTGCTTGTCATCGACAGCTGCCGCTCGGGGGCGCTCACCCGGTTGAAGGGCCTGAAGCCGGAAGAAGGCCCCGCGGTCCGGGTCGAGGCTGCCGAGCTCGAGGGCCGGGTGCTCATCACCGCTTCTGGCGCCGATGAGTACGCGCAGGAGTCCGACTCCCTCGGGAGCTCGTATTTCACCCACCATCTCGTCACCGGCCTGCGCGGCGCGGCCGACAGCTCTCGCGACGGCCGGGTGACGCTGGAAGAGGCCTACGCCTGGGCCTTCGCGCGCACGCTCGAGTCGACGTTCGCTTCGAGCGGCGGGCTTCAGCGCCCGGCCTTCAAAGTCGACCTGCGCGGCCGGGGCGAGCTGGTGCTGACCGAGCCCGGGGGTGCCCAGGGCAAGCTGACGCTCGGCGTCCAGGCGCCGGGGCGCTGGCTGGTGGTGCACGCGGGAAGCGGAGCAGTGCTGGCAGAGGTGGAGAAGGGAGACGGGCCGGCGACGCTGGCCCTGGCCCCGGGCAGCTACCGGGTGCGCTTGCGCACCGAAAGCGGTTGGCTCGAGCGCCCGGTGGCGGTGCCCGAGAGCGGCGGAGTGGTGCTGCAGGGCTCGGACCTGGAGCAGGCCTCGCTGGTGAGAGTCGCCTTCAAGGGAGGTCCCGAGCCGCGGCTGGTGGTCTCCGCCGGGGGCGCGCTGGTGACGGGCCTGGTCGCGGGGCTGGGGCCACAAGGCGGCGCGGAGGTGAGGCTGCGGCGCGACGCCCGAGTGGCGGGGCCGGTGAGCCAGGCCAGCCTGGCGCTGGCCGTTCGCGACGGGCGGGGGCAGACCGTCCCTTTCCGTCAGACCGAGCTGGAACTGCGCACCGGCGTCGCCCATCGCTTCGCGCAGGAACGGTCGAGCGTCGCGCTGGGGTTCGAGCTGGGAGTGCTGGTGGCCTGGCAAAGCGACCTTCCCGACGGCGCGCGGCGCACCGGCCTGGCCCCGGTGGGAATGGCGATGGCCGAGCTGCGGCTGAAACTCGTCGGGCCGTTCGAGGCCTACCTGGGCGCCACCGGCGGGGGCGCGGTGGTGAAGAAGCTCGCGGGAACCTTCGTGGTGCCCCGCGCGGCGGCTTCTCTGGGGCTGGCCCTCGCCCTTTGATGTCCCAAGGTCGGCGCCCCGCGTGTCCAACAGCGCGGCCGGACGACACGAGGGGCATGGCGATGAATCGACGTCAGTGGTGGGCGGCGGCATTCCTGTTGGCCGTTGGCTGTGACATGAGCGCGGCGCCGTTCGGGCTGGGCACCTACTTGCCCAACGGCCCCTACGACGCCGAGCACCAACCGGGCGTGAAGGACCGCGTTTCACTCGTCTCCTTCAGCGGGCCCGGGGCCTGCGCCGACCTGGAACGCCACCTCGAGGACCGGGCCGTTTTGCAGATGCGAGTCTCTCTCGCCGAGTCCGAACGGTACGCGTTCCAAACCTGGGCAGCGGCGCGACAGGCCCCTTCGTCCACTTCGCCGTACCAGGGGGGAGAGGCCGACGCGGGAGTCGCCGCCGCTGCTGGCGGAGGCGGTGGAGGTTCGGGGTCGAGTGGCCAGCCGTCCGCCTACACCACCACCAACACCCAGGTAAAGGGCGTGGATGAGCCCGACTTCGTGAAGAACGATGGGACGCGCATCTTCGTGCTGTCGGGGCAGACGCTCTATGCGACCACGTCTTGGCCTGCGGCGGCGCTGGCGCGCGTGAGTTCTCTGAAAATCGAAGGCCAACCCCGGGAGATGTTTCTCGAAGGAGACAGGCTGGTGGTGTTCTCGGAGGTGTACGACGCGAGCCTCGGCTGGCCGTCGTGGTGCAGCTCGCGCAACTACGGCGACTACTGCCGCCGGGCGTACACCAACATCACGAAGGCGACGTTCGTCGACGTCGCGGACCTCGCGAACCTCCGAGTCACCCAAACTCACATCGTCCCTGGCAGTTACCAGACCGCGCGAAGGGTAGGGTCGGCCGTGCGGTTGGTGGTGTCCGCGGAGTTCGCCTTCCCGCCAGGGGTCGACACCTGGCTGCCGTACCAGGACATCACCTCGGCGCTGTCGAAGAGAGAGCTGGCGGCCCAGTTCGAAGCCATGGGGACCCGCAACGAGGCGGTCATTCGCAACCGTTCGCTGTCGGACTGGATTTGGCCGATTCGGAGCTCGGCGGCCGGAGCAGACGTCGTCCAACCCCTGGACTGCACGAAGGTGGGCGCTCCGGACGTCTCGAGCGAGCTGGGGCTCGCGTCGGTCGTCACGCTGAACCTCGACGAACCGTCGTCCATCTCGAGCACGTCGCTGCTCGCGAGGGTGGACGAGGTGTACGCCTCGGCCGGAGCGCTGTACCTGGCGCAGCGCCATTGGTGGTGGTCCAGCTACCCGTACCCGCAGCCGAGCGCGACGTACCTGCACAAGTTCGACTTGTCCCGGCCCGCGTCGGTGGCCTGGGTGGGTTCTGGCCGGGTCGACGGGGTGCCGGTGGACCAGTTCTCGATGGACGAGCACGACGGCTTCTTGAGGCTGGCCACCACGGTCGATTCTCCGTCGGCGAACGGGTGGAGCACCCACACCAGCAACTTCGTCACCGTACTTTCCGAAAAGTCCGGGGCCCTCGTGACTGCCGGGCGAAGCGCCTCCATCGGCGACGGAGAACGAATCAAGAGCGCGCGCTTCATCGGCACCAAGGGGTACGTCGTCACCTTCCGCCAGACCGACCCGCTCTTTACCTTCGACCTGTCCGACCCCGCGCACCCCACCCAGGTGGGCGAGCTGCAGGTGCCCGGGTACTCCAGCTACATCCACCCGCTGGACGACAACCACCTGCTCACCATCGGCACGGCCGATTCCGCGGAGGGCATGGGCGTGCAGTTGGCCATCTACGACGTGAGCGACTTCGCCCGGCCCCGCCAGGCGTTTCAGCAACTGGTTGGCCAGACCTGGGGCTGGAGCGAGGCGCAGTGGGACCACAAGGCGTTCAACTACTTCCCCGAGCGGCACCTGCTCGCCATCCCCTTCTTCGACTGGACCTACGACGGAAGCTGGAACAGCTACGTGTCCGACTTGAGGGTGTTTCGGGTGGACTCGGAGGCCGGGTTCGCTTCGTTGGGCTCGGTCGACATGCGGGACGTGCTGGTGCGCCAGCAGTCGGACTTCTACGCCTGCTGGGGCTGGTGGTGGCTGCCGATGGTGCGGCGCAGCGTAATGGCCGACGACTTCGTCTACGCAATTTCGTCGGGCGGCATCCGGGTCGCCAACGTGGCAAACCTGGCTCAGCCGGTGGCGACCATCACCTTCGACTACGATTCGCCCTGATTGCGGCTCTCGCGTCCAAAGCTGCGGCGTCCTCCCGTTCCGTACCTCGCGGCCTTCGGAGTTGCGATGGCGTCGTGGGCCTGTCTCGACCCTCTCTACGAGGTAGGCGAACCCGGAGCTTGGGAGGTTTGCTGTGAGGCCGGCCTCCTTGGCACATGCCTGTGCGGACCCGGCCAGGTCTGTCCGACGCAATTCCACGCCTGCGCCGAAAGCCGGTGCGCGGTGCCCGGGCGCAGTTGCGCTTGCCCGACGCCGGCGACTTCGTGCGGAGGAGGCGCCGACGCGGGCGCAGGCGGTGGTGGAGGGGGCGGCGGGACAGACGCGGGCTCCTCGGCCGACGCCGGCGGGATGCCGGATGCCGGGGCCGCGGACGGCGGTTCAGCCCAGGACGGCGGGCCTCCGGTACAGTGGGACTACGAGCCGTGCTGTCTCGGAGGCCGGGTCGGCTCGTGCGCCTGCGCTGTCGACACCTGTTCCGGCGGGAGTTTCACCGCCTGCGCCAGCGGTCGCTGCGCCCTCCCGGGCCAGCCGTGTCCTTCCGGCTGAACTCTGAAAGGCTTGCGCCGGTCCCGGGGACGGCGGTCAGAAGGTGAGGCCGTCGAAGAAGAAGAGCAGGAAGAGCGGGTCGGCCGAGTCGGGGTCAACCACCAGCGCGCCATCGGCGCTCGGCGGGCCCGGATTGCGGTGCACGAGGTGGGCGCTGCCGGCATAGGCGCCCCCCGAGCTGGTGGTGAAGGCGCTGACCTTGGCGCCGAGTACGAGCCGGTCGCTCACCTTCTGGACCAGGTCGTTCATCGCGTAAGGGGTGAAGCCGGCGTCGCTGTGCGCTCCCAGGGAGGTTGGATAGTCGAGGGCGGCTCCGGCGTGCCAGCCTTCGGTCCAGGCGCCTCCGGTCAGCGCGTGGGGCAGTTCCTGGTAGCGCAGCCGCGTGTCGGTGTTGTTGCGGCCGTCCGAGAGGATGTTGACCACGACGCGATAGACGGCGCCGTTCATCTGTACCTGCACCACCAGGTGGTCGCTGTTGGGCAGCGCGCACTGGGTGTCGCTCGGCGCGACCACCGCGACGAGAGTCCCGTCGAGGCGGCCGAAAGCGGCGGTGAGCTGGTCGCCGAACTGCGAGGCACAGGACTCCGCCTTGCTGCCGGCATCGGGAGCGCCCGCATCGGCCAGACCCGAATCTCCGTCACCCGGAGACTCACCCGCGTCGGGGACGACGTCCGCGGGAGAGCAGCCGCCAGCGAGAGCGATGGAAACGAAGACGAGGAGCGCGCGCATACCGGAGCGCTCCCCTAGCTGGACGGTTGGTGCGCGTCAACGCCCTCACCGCGCCCGGCGGGCTCGTCTCAGTTTCCGCCCGAGCCAGCGGCGGCCGCCGCCGCTCCCCCGGCGGCCAGGGCGGTGAGAATCGCCACCAGCACCGCCGGCTTGCCGAGGCTGAGCTTGCGCCGCTCTTCCTCGGTGCAGACGTAGTTCGGAATCGGTCGAAGCTCTGAGCAGCGCATGTCGTCCTCAACCGGCGCTCCCGGGCAGGGGTGGACGCATCCGAGGTAGGTATCCGACCGGAGCCGGTGAATTCGCGGACTTGAGACCGGCTGCTTATGAGGGTGCCGCGAGCCGAACCTCGGCCTACCCTACTTCCGCCTCGAGCCAGCGCAGCACGCCCGCGATGGCCCGCGTCTGCTTCACCGTCCAGTCGACGAGTTTCGCGTTGCCGAGCTGCGACGGCTTCAGCCTGGGGAAGGTCAGGGCGAAGCCCTTCAGCTTGAGCAGGTCGCCGCGCCGGTGGGTGGCCTCGTACGGCGCCGGCACCCGCTTCAGCGACTCGTGCACCATCACCTCGAACCCGGCCCGCTTCGCCTCCTCCACCTCGCGCACGAAGGACTTGCCCTTCTTCTCCGCCGCCACCGCCGCCCGGTACCGCGCCAGCTCGGGGCCTTCGAGCATCCACCGGCCGGCGGCCACGAAGGCCTCTTCTCCAAATTCCGCGTACAGGCCGGTGCCACCGGTGGCGCTGCCGCCGAACAACGGGAGCACCGCGCTGATGTTGGTCTTGAACGGCGACTTGTCCTTGCCAAAGCGCACGTCGCGGTAGATTCGGAAGTGCTTGGGCGGCGTCACCTTCGGAAACACGGGCCGGAGGCGCTGCTCGAGCGCTTCGAACAGCGCCCTCATCGGCGCTTCCCACAGCCGCTCGTACTCGGCCTTGTTCGCCTTGAACCAGTCGCGGTCCTGCTTCAAGGCCAGCTTGGCGAAGAAGGCGTCGCCACCCCTCGGAAATCCGGCGAAGGCCGTCATGGAACGTTGGCCTGACCCGGGGTGGGCGTCGAGGTGAACGCGAAGTCGGTGAGGTTGTCGTCGGTGTCCACGCCGTTCGGAAGGCGCGAGAGAGAACCGGTGCCGGTGTCGGCGAAGGCGGCGGTGCTCGCCGCGCCTTCCTGAAAACTCAGCCCGGTCAAGCCCTCGAGGGTGACTCCGGTGGTCGAGCCCTCGTACGACAGCGAGTCCACCAGCTTGCCCTGCGCCGGGTCGAAGATGCCGAGCGCGTCGGGCGAGCCGTTCTGCAGGGTGTTGGCGTTGCTGGCAATCGACAGCGTGCCGGCCGGAAGCCCCGCCAACACCGTCGAGGTGCCCACCACCAGGTACTGCCCCGGGCCGAGGCTGGCCCCCGCCGCCGAGAGCAGCAGTCGGCAGCCGGGCAGGCTGCCTGACTTGACGCAGTACTCGGTCTTGTTCGCGCCGTTGATGAAGACGAGCTGCAGCCCGGCCAGGCTCACCGGCGTGGCTCCGGTGTTGAGGACTTCGACGAACTCGACCGCGTCTCCGGCGCCGGGCATGTCGTAGTCGATTTCATTGAGGACCAGCCCCGTCCCGGTAGCCTGAACGGCAAGGGTGGCCACCTGCGGGGTGCCCGCGCCGAGCTGCGCCGTCACCGTGCCCGTGCCGGTGGCCGCGACGTCGGCGGTGAAGTCGAAGCTGGCCACCACCGCTTCCGCGGGGACGGTCACCGTGGCCGGCGCCGCGCCGAAGCCGGCGGCCGGGCTCACCGAGAGCGCCACGTCCGTCGGCACCGAAGGCGGCAGGTCGAACCGGACGGTGAAGCTCACCTTGCCGGCGGGCGCCACCGTCGCGGTCGCGGGCAAGAGCGCCGCCAGCGAGGGCACCTCGGCCGGTCCCAACACCCGCACCTCGGCCGTCCGGGGCACTCCCGCACCGGTGGTGGCGGTCAGCGTCACCGCCGCGTCCTGCGCGACCCCGGTGACGCCGACCGGCGCCGACAGCGAGCCCGCGGGAATGACGACCGCGCCGCCGCTGGCCACCGTCACGTCGGCGCTCGACGACGTCACCGTCACCGTCGTAGCCACCAACTGCACGCGGCTGATGGAAACGGTGAGCGCATCGGGCACCGTGAAGCCCGACACCCCCTCGCGAATGAAGGAAGGCGAGGGGCCGAAGGCGCTCACCGAGGTGGGTCCGAAGACGTAGTCGGCCGCCGACCGCGGTTCGAGCTTGGAGTTGCCGTTGCGCCACTCGCAGATGCCGGTGATGGACGTGAAGGCCTCGGCGACCGCCGGGAAGGGCGCCAGCGCGAACATGAGGTCGTTCACCCGCAGGCTGCCGTCCACCTCGAACTCGAAGGTGGGCGCCGTCTCGCCCGGCCCCGGCGCCGGGGCGATGTCCGCGACGGTGACGTTCGACACCGTCACCAGCACGCCTTCGAGCGCCGCTGCCCGGCTGCCGCCGGTGGCGATGCCGATGGCCGCCACTGGGATGGGCGCGGGCAACGGGTTGCCGAAGGTTTCCGACACCACGGTGGGGTTGTTGAGCTCGAGCTGGCCGAAGTAGTCCTGGGCCACGCCGTCGGCGATGTCGATTCGGTCGCCCACCGACAGCCCGTGCCCCGGCTTGTAGACGAAGAGGCCCGAGAAGTCGGGCCCGGCGTAGCCCGTCTCGTTCTCGTGCACCTGGAGGAAGAAGCCGCTGGGCGCGACGCCGGTGACCAGCACGTTGCCCAGGCTGACGTGCTGCCCCACCAGGGGACTTCCCGGAGCCTTGAGGGCATACAGGGTGGTAGGGCAAGCGGTGCCCCCGGGGTTCGGCAGAGGGCAGGCGTCGCAGGCGTCTCCCAGGCCGTCGCCGTCGGTGTCGGTCTGGGTCGGGTTGAAGTCTGCGGGGCAGTTATCCTGGGCGGTTGGCACGCCGTCGCCGTCGACGTCGTTCGGGTCGGGCGTGGTGCAGACGCTGGTGCCGGCATTGAGTGGGCACGGGTCGCACGCGTCGCCCAGGCCGTCCACGTCGGCGTCGGCCTGCACGCCGTTGTCCATCGGGCGCGCCGGGTTGAACACGTTCGGGCAGTCGTCGGCCGAGTCGGGAATGCCGTCGCCGTCCGAGTCGGCGGCGCCCAAGTCGCCCAGGTAGGTGGTCGAGCCGTTCTTCACGTTCGACGCCGCCCTCTGCGGCAGGCAGGTCGGCTCGTCGGTGGGCGGGCCGCAGAAGAAGAGCGGGTACGTCGACGCGTTGGCGGCCGAGAGCGCGGCGAGGTTCTCCCCAATCTCGGACGACAAGCAGGCGGACTTCTGCACGCCGCAGACGTCCATCGCGTCGCAGGTGTCGGCGGACAGGGCCGCCACCAGCGGCTGGTCGCCATACAGCACCTTGCCGCCTCGCACCGTCAGCACCACGTCGTCGGGGCCGGCGATCAGCACCGAGCGGTAGGTCTCGCTGCCGTGCTGCCGGAACACGGCGAGGTCGGCCACCTTGCCGACGGCGAGCCGGCCAATCTTCGCCGACGCCTGGGTCGCGTCCGCCGCCGCCGACGTCACCATCTGCCAGAGCTGGTCGTCGGAGAAGGGCCGGCCGAGGTAGTCGGCGTTGAGCGACTCGGCGCACTTGAGCTCGCGCAGCAGGTTCATCGACCCCGACCGCACCCAGTCGGTGCCCAGCGCGATGTTGACGCCCATGCGCTGGTACGTCTCGACCGCCGCGGTGTTGCCGTACAAGACGATGTTCGACCGGGGCGACCAGACGAGCGAGGTGTGGGCCGCGGCCGCGATGCCGATGTCGGCCGCCTTCACGCCGATGCCGTGAATCATCGCGGTGCGGGCGGTGAGCATGTTCTGCCCCCCGTTGTCGGTCGAGGACAGGCAGAGAAATTCGTTCCGCGCCGCGGCGCCGATTCCTTCGGCGATGTGGGGAAGGTAGGCGGCATCGGTGGGAATGGCCGACGGCGTGTCGATGCCCGAGGCGGGGTAGGCGCAACTGGAAGAAAGCTCGGTGCCACCCGAGTCACCCAGCGGGAAGGTCTCGTACTTGAGGCCGCCCGCGTTGGCGCCCAGCCCTTCCTGGTTCGCCGCCGTCGCGCTGGTGTTGGCCTTGTCGAGGTTTCGCAACAGCCCCTTCTGCCCGCCCGACCCGGCCACCGAGGTGGTGCCGGCCATCACCTGGCGCAGCTCGCCCCAGGTGACCTGCTGCTTGCCGCTGGTGAAGCCTCCGCTCGAGCTGATGGCCGTGTGGCCGTTCAGGCCCTTGCGCCAGTCGTGCCGGTGCTCGTACCGCTCGTCCGAGCTGGTGGTGTAGGGCGGCCCCTGGAAGGTGATGTGGTCGTGCGAGTTGATGAGGCCGGGCGAGATGACACCCTGGGGGCAGGTCAGCTTCGTTGCGGTGCCGGCGCCGGCCGTGCCCGAGCAGTCGCAGGCCACGCACTGGATGACGCCGGCCGAATCGAAGAGCACCTGGCCGCCGAGGTAGACGGTGCCGGGGGTGAGCACGACGCCTGTCAGCAACCTGCCCGGGTCGCCCGGGACGACGTCACAGGTGCCCGTGGCCGGCGGGGGGAGCGTCGCGCCGGGGCAGGTAATCACCAGCCCCCCGTCGGGCACCGGCGTCCGGGTGCAGTCGTTCTCACAGCCATCGGCGGGCACCTGGTTCTTGTCGTCGCACTCTTCGGTGCCCTCGACCGTCCCGTTACCGCAGACCACGCCCACGGTCGCCGTGCAGTCGTTCTCGCACCCGTCGCCCGGGACGTTGTTGGCGTCGTCGCACTCCTCGGCGCCCTCGACCGTCGCGTTGCCGCAGACCGCGTCCGACGTCGCCGTGCAGTCATTCTCGCAGCCGTCGCCGGGCGTCTGGTTGGCGTCGTCGCAGGCCTCGCCCTTCTCCACCTTGCCGTTGCCGCAAACCGGCGGCTTGGTGGGCGGACAGGCGGTGAGCCCGGCAGTGAAGAGCCCCAGGAGGAGCACGCGCTGCAGCTTCGACATGGTGGCGTCCGCGGTTGAAAGGGCCCGAAGGCGGGGCATCTAAGCAGGTTGGGGGGGCAGCGGCACGTCGGACTTTCCCGGGCGGCCCGCCCTCTAGCGGGCCACTGCCCGGAGCGCCTTGGAGGGCCACAGCGCGCGCAGCGTCATCTCGCCGGGGCGCGGTTCGCCTTCCAGCCAGGCCAAGCCGCCTTTTCCGAAAGCGAAGTGGGGCCCAAGCTTCGGGTCGGACGACGTCAACAGGGCGAGCAGTTCGCCCAACCAGGGCTGGTGGCCGACCAGCGCCACCCGGGCTCCCGAGAGCTCGTCGAGCAGGGCGAGGCCCGGACTCTCGGCGAGCCGCGCCGTCACGACGGACTCGCCGCGCACCAGCGGCGCGAGCACGTTGCCGGTCTCGACCGCCCTCAACCAGGGGCTGTGGTACAGCCGGTCGAAGCCAAGGCCCAGACGTTTCAGCCCCTGGGTTGCCCGGACCATCCGCTTCCGGCCGCGCGGCGTCAGCGGTCGCGCCGCGTCGTCTCGGCCTGGCCGGCGAGGCTCGGCCTCGGCGTGACGTATCAGGAAGACTTCCATCGGGCCGCCTCCTCGAAGTCGGACCTCGACTCAACCCAACGCCGCTTCGCCTCGGCCGCGTGGTGCCGCAGCTCGGCCTCGAGCCGGCGCCGGTAGGCGTGCGCGGGGTGGCCGGCGCGCGCCATCCTGTCCACGTGGCGCAGGGCCACGATGCGGTCTCCCGCCCTTCCTAGTGCGTCTTGCAGCTCGACGACCGGGCGGGCGCTCTCGCCCAGCCACTCGAGGGCGTAGCGCAGCCGCCGCGCCGCGCGCCGCAGCGCGTGGAGCGCGGGCAGGTCGCCCGGGCGCTCGAAGGCGCGTCGTCCCCGCCGCAGCACCGCCTTCGCCAGGCGGGCGGCGTACCGTTCGGCCTGGGCCCGGCTCGGCGCGGGCAGCAACGCCAGCGCCAGCAGAAGCCCCTGAAGCCGGGGATTGTTCAACGCCGCCAGCAGCTCGGCCCGGGCTCTTCCCAACTCGCGGCGGAGGCGCGCTTCGACCACCTTCGGAGGCAGGGCCGCCAGGTGCACGTCGAGGTCGCGAACGCTCGCGGCGTGGCGCCTCAACCACCGAAGGTCGTCCTGCAGCACTACCCACTGGCCCAACGCCAGCCAGACCTGGAGCCGGGCGACGGCCACGCGCACCTGATGAACCCCCTCGGCGTCTTCCCCGGCCCGCGCCACCGGAAGCTGCCTCACCAGGTGCTCGAGCCAGGGGTCGGCGGGAATCGTCCGCCCCGGCCTCGCCGGGCCCGGCGCCAGGTGTTTCACGCGCGCCGTCCGGCCGTCCAAGGGTCGGCGCCAGCGCTTCGGTGGCGGAAGGGCGGGCCGCATGGTGCAGGCAAGGTAGCCATGAAGGCGGTGCCGGGGCGCGGACGGCCGGCCCGAAGCGTCTGCTGGCGTTCAGAGGCGGGGCGGAGCTGCAGGCCCGGGCCCCTTGCTCATTCTGGCGCGGGACAGCCCCGGCCTGTGTCATTGTCCGGCCGAATGGCCGAGACGCTCGAGCCCCAGCCACTAGCCAAGAACGACTCCGGGCGGGACTACTTCTGGAACCGCCTGCGCTGGAGAGCCGTCGCGAGCCTGTTGCCTCGCGGCCGCGACTTCACCCTCCTCGACGTCGGCGCGGGGGCCGGCCTGGTGGGGGAGTACCTGGCGAAGGAGTTTCCGCGAGCGGTCTACCGGTTCGTCGAACCGGACTCGACCCTTCGGCAGGCGCTCCGCAAGCGCTACGGGGCCAAGTTCGACGACAGCGACCGCAGCGGTCTGACTCACGCCGACGTGGTGACGCTCTTGGACGTGCTCGAGCACCAGCCCGACGACACCGAATTCCTGGACGAGCTCGCCCGGCAGATGCGCGACGGCGCGTTGCTGCTGATTACCGTGCCGGCGCACCCGACGCTCTGGTCGTCCTGGGACCGCGAGCTGGGCCACCTCCGGCGCTACACCCTCGACTCGCTCGGAGCCGTGCTGGCGGGAGCGCCCCTCGAGGTGTCCGAGGTCAGCTACCTCTTCCCGGGGATGTTGCCCTTCGCGCTCCTGCGCTACATCCAACTGCGCGACCAGCCCGGGGGCCCCACGCCCGACGTCCAGAAGGCCTTCCCCACCCTGCCGCGCCTGCTGAATCTATTCCTCTACACCTTCGGGCTGCCCGCCGTCTGGGCGCGCATGCTGATGCCAAGCGGTACGTGCCTGTTCGCGGTGGCCCGGAAGAAGGCGGTCGCGCGCGAGGCGCAGCCGGCCCGCGCCGCGCCCGCGGATTGAGCCCGCGAGCGCCGACCGCTCTCACGGCCGGGACTTTTTCTTTTTCTTGTTGCCGTGCTTCTTCGTCGCGGCGGGCGGTGGCCCCGCGTCGGGCGGACCGGCGCTGACGTCGCCTCCGCCCTCGGCGCGCACCGCGTCCGCGGGAGGCCCCGCCTTGTAGCTTTCGGCGGTCGCGGCCAATGGCGGAGCCACCTCTTCGGCCTTCGCGGCCTCTTCGCGAGACAGCAGGTTCCGCTCGAGGCCCCCTTGCGTGAAGAACCGCGTCTTCACCCAGAACCACGGCGCCGGCCGCGCCCGGGCCGTCTTTGCGACCGGGGCCAGCGGCGACCAGGCCACGAAGCCGCCGCCGAAGCGCCAGTCCACCCACGCTGGCCCCCACACCGTGTCGGGAACCCAGAGCCAGTCCAGGTCGTCGGCGAAGAACCAGCGGCCGTGGTGGTAGGCAATCTTCGCCCACGGCCACTTCGTCTCGAACGTCCAGCCGTCTTCGCCGTACTTCCATTCGCCGCCCGTCAGGTACGGAGCGAAGCCTTGGCCGACGATGCGCCGGTGGGGGTGCCAGACCCGGCCGTAGGGCGCGACGACTATCCACTCGCCGGACTGCGCCAGCTCGTCCTGGAAGTCGGGTTCGCGCGGGGGCGGCGCAACCGGCTCGCTGCGGCAGCCGGCCCCGGCCAGCGGCAGCCAGGCCGCGAGCGCCCATCTCAACATCCACCGCGGCGCCGTCGAAGCCATTCGCTGACAGTCTACCGCGGGCCTCGCCGCCACGAGGCGCGGCCTCGCCGAAAAGACACGCGCAGCGGCTCGGCCGGTGCGCTTAAGGTTCTCGGGTGCCGCCCGCCTTCCGGCTCGAGAAGTGGTACCTGGACTGCGTCACCGACGGCGGCGAGGCGTGGGTGGGCTACGCGGCCGTCCTGGGCGTGGGAAAGCTGAAGGTCCGCGCCGCCTCGTTGCTCCGGTGCGACGCCGCCGGGGCAGTCTCTCAGCGAAACCGGCTCCGCGGCGTCCCGCTCCCAACCGTCGAGGGCTCGACCGTCCGCTGGGGCGTGCCGGGCCTCGGCTTCGACGGCGAGTGGACCGGACGGGCCGCCGGCTTCGAGCGCGAGCTCTTGGACCCCGGGGAAGTGAGCTGGTGCTGCGTCCAGTCGGCCTCGGACGTCGCGGTGCGCATCGGGGGCGAGAGGCTTCGCGGCGAAGGCTACGTCGAGCGGCTGACGCTCACCCTGCCCCCTTGGCGCCTGCCCATCGACGAGCTGCGCTGGGGCCGGGCGGTCGCCTTCGGGCGCTCGGTGGTGTGGCTCGACTGGGTGGGCCCAAAGTCCATGCGCCTCGTCTATCTGGACGGCCGCCCGGCGGCACGGCCGTGCGTGTCGGACCGCGAGGTGACGGCCGAAGGGGTGCGGGTGAAGCTGGATGAGCAGGCCACGCTTCGCGCGGGCTCGGTCGAGAAAACCGTCTTCCGACGCGTCCCCGGAGTCACCCGGCTGCTGGCGCGACACCGCCTGGCGCTCGACGAGACGAAGTGGCTGAGCCGCGCGTCGATGGAATTCGGCCCTTCGCGGTCGAGCGGTTGGGCCATCCACGAGGTGGTGCGATGGGGCTGAGGCTGCCGCCCGTCCTGGGCAAGGTCCTCTACGCGCTCCTGTTCGGCGCGGCGTTCCCGGCCGCCCTCGGGCTCTGGGCGAAGAGCGCCGAGCGACACTTCGCGGCGCAAGCCGTCCGCGCTCCGGGTTGGGGCCTCGGCCTCGCGGGCGCCGGAGCGGCGCTGATGGCGGCCGGCATGGTCTGGCTGTGGGTGGTGGGCAAGGGCCTACCGATGAACCCCTACCCGCCCAAGCGGCGCGTCGACTCGGGAGTCTTCCGCCTCGTGGGCCACCCCATCTACGTGGGCTTCGTCCTGGCCTCTGCCGGAGCGTCGCTCTGGGCCGGTTCGGGGGCGGGGCTGTGGTTGGTGACGCCCGCGGTGGCGCTGGGTGCGACGGCGCTGGTGCTGGGCTACGAGGGGCCCGACCTGGAGCGCCGGCTGGGCCAGGCGGGGCGGCATCCGTTGTTGGGCTGCCCGCCCGCGAGTCTCGACCGGCCCACGGGCTTCGAGCGGTTGGGCGCGCTCTGCTCGTGCCTCGTCGCTCCGGGGCTCACGCTGCTCGCCTTGCACGGGCTCGAGGGCGCGGCGGCCGGGTTCGGCGCGCACGAGAGAACTGGAATCCGGGTGCTCGGCGCGGCGCCGCTCGTGCTGGTGGTGGGGCAGGCCGTTGCCTGGCGGACCCTCGCCGAAGCGCGGGCATCGGTCGTGCGCGCTTGGCTGGCCTGCGGGTTGCTGGGGCTGGCCGCGGGCGGAGGTTGGCCGCCGGCGCCGGACGTCGCGCTCGTCACCCTGGCCGGGCTGAACGCCCTGCCGGCCCTGGCGCGGCGCAGGGCGCCCGTCTGGCTCGCGGGCGGAGCGCTGGTGGCGGCGGCGGTGCTGGCGCCGGGCGGCGCGAATCTCGAAGCAGGAGCGCTCGCGCTCGCCGCCTTCGCCCTCGCCCATCACCGGCTCCTCCTGTGGCGGGCGCTCCGCCGCGCCGCGGAGGTCGTCGCCAACTCGTGGCGCGAGCGGCAGTGGGGCGGACTCCGCCTCATCAACCACGGCACCTGGGCGGCGCTCGGGTGCGGCGCCGGAATCGCCTACGCCACGGTCCTCGCAGGCCCCGCGCACGCCTGGGCCGTCTTCGGCGCTGCGGCCAGCGCCATCGTCGGCTCGGCGCTCTGGGCGCAGTTCATCGAAGGTTCTCCGGCCCTGGCCCGGCCGTACGGCTTCTTCGGAGGCCTGTTGGGAATCTCGCTGTTCGCGGTGGTGGCCGGCCCCTGGATGAGCACGCCGACCTGGGGACTGCTCGGCACCTTCGCGACGGCCGGCCCCATGGTGCAGGGGCTCGGGCGAATCCGCTGCCTGGCGAACGGCTGCTGCCACGGCTCGCCCTGCCCCGCCTGGCTCGGGCTCGTCTACCGGAACCCGCACACCCGCGTGGTGAAGCTAACGTCGTTCGGGGGTACGCCGGTGCACCCGACGCAGCTCTACTCGTTGCTCTCCAACGCCGTCATCGGCGTGGTGCAGTTGCGCCTCTGGTTAGCCGGTTGGCCGTTCGCCTTCCTCGGCGGCACCTACTTGATGTTGATGGGCCTGGCGCGCTTCGTCGAGGAAGCCTACCGGGGCGAGCCGCAGACGCCGGTGCTCGGCGGGCTGCGACTGTACCAGTGGGTTTCTCTCGCCTGCGTCCTGGTCGGCGCCGGCCTCACCTGCGTTCCGGACAGCCCGAGGCCCGGACCGCTCGAGCCCAGCGTCCGGGGCCTGTTCGCCGCCCTGGCCTTCGCGGCGCTGACCTGGGGGGTGGCGTCCATCGACTTCCCCAGGTCGAAGCGGCGCTTCGCGCGCCTGGCGTAGCTCCGGCGTCCGCGCGGGAATTCGCCCGTCCGACTGTGCTACACGGGCACTCTGGAGGATTCAGCGATGAACGTCGCCGCGCGCTTCGGTTTCCTGGCGTTGGGGTTTTGTCTGGTCGTGGTCAGCGACTCGACCTGTGTTCCGACCAAGAAGTGCGGCCCCGGCGCCTGCAGCGGCTGCTGCGACACGGCCGGAAACTGCCAGGTGGGAGTGCTGTCGTCCGCCTGCGGAGCCAACGGCCAGACCTGCGCGGTCTGCGCGGCCACCCAGACCTGCACGGGCGGCTTCTGCAACGGCGGCGGTTCGGGCGGTGGCTCGGGAGGCGGCGGAGGCGGCTTCGGCGGGGGAGGTGGGGGCGGCGGCGGAAACACCGGGCCCGCGTTCGAGCAGTTCTGCCAGTCCTTCGGGGCTTCCTATTGCGACAGCCTCATCGCCTGCAAAATGGCGGAGGCCAGCGCACGCCCGGACTGCCTCCAGGTCATCGACCGCTACTTCTGCTCGTCGATGCGGCCCAGCATCACCAAGGGCTACTCGTCATTCGACAGCAGCATGGGCTCCGCCTGCCTCAACGGCATTCAAGGGGCGTCCACCACCTGCGACTGGAACGTCATCAGCACAACCTGCGGCACCCTCGTCACCCCCCGCGCTGGAGACGGTCAGCCGTGCTACTCGAGCACCGACTGCTCGGTTTCCGGCCAGTCCTGTGGAGGGGCCGGGTGCGGAAAGACTTGCCAGGCGTCGGGCGGGCTCGGCAAGCCGTGTTCCGGGTCGTGCGACACGGGGCTGTGGTGCGACCCGGGCTCGAACACCTGCAAGGCGCCCCAGGGGCCCGGGGGAACGTGCAACAGCCCCTACAGCTCCGAGTGCAATTCGGCGACCTACTGCGAGACGGCCACTACGCACACCTGCCTTCCCCTGCCAAGCGCCGGGCAGACCTGCCTCACCAGCTATTCGACCACTCCTTGCGCCCCGGGCACTTTCTGCGACTACGCCGCCTCGCCCGACACCTGTACGACGCGCTTCGCGGTGGGCACTTCGTGCAGCTCGAACAGCAGCGGGTGCGTGGAAACCGCCTTCTGCGACTACTCGAGCTACCCGTCCTTGTGCGTGGCCAAGAAGGGCGCGGGCGGAAGCTGCACCTATGACCAGTGCGCTTCTGGCCTGTACTGCATGAACTCGGTGTGCACCGCGCTCGGGGCTGCCGGAGCGTCCTGCCAGGGCTACTCGGGGTGCCAGTCCCAGTTCAGCTGCGACCAGGTCTCGAGGACGTGCCAAACCTACGTCTACAACCTGAACGCCGGTTCGGCCTGCACGGGCTCGACTCAGAACTGCTCGTACTCGACCCATTGCAAAGGAGCGAAAGAGAATCCCGACGGGGGAATCGGCATGGTCGGGACGTGCGCCGTGCCCGCCCTCTACGACGCGTGCACCGGTTCGGCCTACGAATGCCCCACGCACGCGTACTGTGGCGACGCCGGAGTGTGTCTGGGCGCGACGACCAACAACCACTGCACCTACCCATCGGAGTGCCTCGAGGGCTACACCTGCAACTCGTTCAGTCAGTGCGCCGCGTACATCGCCCTGGGCCAGCCCTGTCTGACTTCGACGGCCCCGTGCACCCCGCCCAACGTCTGCCGGCCCTCGTCGGTCGGTTCGGCCACCGGCACCTGTTCCGAGCTGGGAGGCACGGGAATTTCGTGCAGCACTTCGGGGTCGTCTGGGACGGGCTGTAAGATATTCTTCGACTGCTCGACCTCGACCTCGACCTGCGTCGCGTCCGGCCGGTCGGGTCAACCCTGCATGAGCTACGGGCAGTGCTACCTCGGCGCCTGCTCGGGCGCCGACGGCGGTTCACCGGGAACCTGCGGCCCGCCCCGCGCCGCCGGACAACCCTGCACCTCGTACATGTACGAGTGCGCCGGCGTCTGCGACGGCACCACCTGTCAGAACGCCTGCCCCTGACACGGGCGCAGGCCGGGGCCACGTCGGCTCCGGCCCTCGCCGAACCCGCTACTTCCGCGCCGGCTGGAGAATTCCGAACGCCGCTCCCTGCCCGTCCTGCAGCATGGCGTAGCGGCCCACGTTCGCCGTTTCCATCACCGGCGCCAGCACCTTGGCGCCCATCCGCTCTGCCCGCGAGACCGTCTGGTCGGCGTTCGCGACGTCGAAGTAGACGCTCCAGTTGGGCGGTACCCCCTTCAATTCCTTGGGCGTCGCCATCGCCCCGCCCGCGTTCTCGCCTCGGTTCTTGAAGAGCCGGTAGGTGACGCCTGGGCCGACGTCCATCGACTCGACCTTCCAGCCGAACAGGGAAGTGTAGAACTTCTCGGCGGCGCCCAGCTCGGGGGTGATGAGCTCGTTCCAGCACAGCGCCCCGGGCTCGGCGTACAGCCAGGGCCCCATCGACTGCTTCGACTGCCAGAGGGCGAGCACGGCTCCCGCGGTGTCCTGGATAATGGCCAGCCGCCCCTGGCCGACGTCGGTGGTCGGCACCAGCGTCTTGCCGCCCAGGCCGGCCACCTTGCGGACGATGGGCTCGGGGTCGTCCACCGCCACGTACGACAGCCAGTGCGGGCCGGCGCCCATCTTCTTCGCCTCGCCCTTGAGCTCGGTGAGGCCGCAGACGCTCTTGCCGCGCACCTCGGCCATCGTGTACGGCAGGCCGTCCGGCATGGGCGCTTCCTTCAGCGACCAGCCGAACAGCTCGCCGTAGAAACGTTTGGCGCCGACGAGGTTGTTGGTCGCCAGCTCTACCCAGCAGAAGTTTCCGACGACCGGCTTCGCGTACTCAGGCATGTCTTCCTCCAAAGGTTCGGCGAGTGTCTTCACCTGCGCCGGGCGCCCCGACGGCCCCGCCGCGAGAGCAGGCAATGTGTGTCCGAAGAGGCCGGCCGCCAAGGGGCCGGCTTCAACCGCCGGTGGGGCCGAGCACCCAACCGGTTCGCGCGGGCACCTGGGCCGACCACGAGCCGCCCGCGACGTCGCCGACCGTCTGTCCGGACAACAACTCGGTGAGGCTGCTCGCGCCCGCCCAACCGGTTGGCAACTGGACGGTCACCGCGGTGTCGGCCGTCGGAGCGAAGCTCAGCACCACCAGCCGGTCTCCCTCGGCGTGTCGCCGCCAGAACACAACCAGGCCCGCCGAGGTGGCCGGCACGGCTTCGTAGGTGCCCTCTTGGAGCGCGGGCGTCCGATTCCTGAGGGCGACGTAGCGGCGGTAGGTGCCCAAGAGCGAGTCCTCGCGCGGGAGCTCGGAGGCCACGTTCAGGTGACCGCTGGACGACAGCGGCAAGAACGGGGTGCCGGTGGTGAACCCCTGGTTGGGCGAGTCGTCCCACTGCATCGGGGTGCGGGCGGCGTCGCGGAAGTCGATGGGCCACTCCGTCCCGTCCGTCATGCCCAGCTCTTCGCCGTAGTAGACGAATGGGGCGCCGGGCAGCGTCAAGAGCGCGAGCGCGGCCAGCCTGAGTGACGCCGGCGTGCTGCCCACCATGGTGGTCGACCGGAAGATGTCGTGGTTTCCGAAGTTGGTGGCGAAGCGCGCCGGAGCGCGGTCGTTCGCCGCCGCGAAGGCGAGGTCCGCCTTCAACGCCAGGGCGTCGCCCGACTTCGACGCTCCGGGGATGTCGTTCATCACCGTGAAGTCGAAGGCCAGGTGCATCATGTCCTTGCCGTCGCCCAAGTAGCGGAGGACGTCGGACTGTTCGCAGCAAGTCTCGCCGACCATCGCCCGCGACGGGTACTCGTCGAGGAGCGCGCGCAGGCGCTGGTAGAACCCGAACGTCTCGGGCTCGTGCCAGCACTTCGGCCAGGCCTCGAAAAGCTCTTGCGCCGAGTCGATGCGGAAGCCATCGACACCCGCGTCGAGCCAGAACCGGGCGGCTCCGAGCAGCGCTTCCTGGACGCCAGCGGCCCGGAAATTCAGGTCGGGCTGAAATGGAAACGCCTGGTGGAAGTAGTACTGGCCGCGCACCGGGTCGAGCGTCCAGCGTTCGGCTCCGAAGCCGATGTCGGCCTCGGCGCAGGCCGGCCCGGGGCCGTCCGACCAGACGTACCAGTCGGCCCGGGGGCCGGTGCGCGACGCCCGCGACTCCTGGAACCACGGGTGCTCGACCGAGGTGTGGTTGGGCACGAAGTCGAGCAGCACCTTCAGGTTGCGCAGGTGCGCCTCGGCGACCAGGC
>JAHFDQ010000272.1 GCA_023248915.1 Archangiaceae bacterium
CAACGGGGACGGGTATTCGGACGTCGTCGTGGGGGCGGCCCAATTCGACGGAGCGGCAGTCGACTCCGGGAAGGTGTACGTCTTTCTTGGGTCGGCGACGGGGCTTACGACGGGGGCGGCCTGGCAGGCGGTGGGAGCAGGACAGGCAAACGGTTACTTCGGCTCGTCCGTCTCGGGGGCCGGCGACGTCAACGGCGACGGCTTTTCGGACGTCATCGTGGGCGAGCCGAACTTCGATGGCGCGTCGGCCGACATGGGTAAGGCGTACGTCCTCTTGGGCTCGGCGACGGGACTTTCGACGGGTCCGGGATGGCAGACGGTGGGCACAAATCAGACGTTCGCGTACTTCGGTTCCGCCGTCTCCGCCGCGGGGGACGTCAACGGGGACGGATTTTCGGACCTCGTCGTCGGAGAGTACGACTTCGACGGCGCGGCGGCGGCCATGGGGAAGGCCTGGGTCCTTGTGGGGTCTGCGAGTGGGTTGTCCACGGGGGCGGCCTTGCAGGCCCTGGGCGCGAGCCTTCCCAGCGTGCTCTTCGGTTCCTCCACGTCCGGAGCGGGGGACCTCAATGGGGACGGGTATTCGGACGTCGTCGTCGGCGAGTATCAATTCGACGGTGCGGCGCCGGACATGGGGAAGGCGTACGCCTTCCTGGGCTCGCCGACCGGCCTTTCGACGGGGGCTTCTTGGCGGTTGGTCGGCGCAAGCCAGAACGGCGCGCACTTCGGCGCATCCGTGTCCGGTGCGGGTGACGTCAATGGAGATGGGTTCTCGGACCTCGTCGTGTCGGAGGACGCCTTCGACGGCGCGGCGACGGACTCGGGGAAGGTGTACGTCTTCTTGGGCTCGGCGACGGGGCTCTCGACGGCTGCTGCCTGGCAGGTGGCGGGGTCGGGCCAGGCGAACGCGTGGTTCGGTTACTCCGTGTCCGGGGCGGGCGACGTCAATGGAGACGGGTTTTCGGATGTCGTCGTCGGAGAACCCCATTTCGGGGGCGCGGCTGCTGACATGGGCAAGGCGTACGTCGTCTTGGGTTCCGCGACGGGCCTCTCCACAGGGGCGGCCTGGCAGGTCGTGGGCGCGAGCCAGGCGAACGCGAACTTCGGCTACTCAGTCTCAGGGGCGGGCGACGTCAACGGTGACGGGTTCTCGGACATCATCGTCGGCGAGCGGGCCTTCGACGGTGCCGCGGTGGAAATGGGCAAGGCGTACGTCTGTCTGGGTTCCGCGACGGGCCTTTCCACGGGGGCGGCCTGGCAGGTGGTGGGTGCGAGCCAGGGGTTTGCCTACTTCGGCACCTCAGTGTCCGGCGCGGGAGACGTTGACGGGGACGGGTTTTCGGACGTCATCGTCGGGGAAGTCTGGTTCGACGGTGCCGTGACGGACATGGGGAAGGCGTACGTCTTTCGGGGGTCCGCGACCGGGCTTTCGACGGGGGCGGCCTGGCAGGTGGTGGGTTCGAGCCAGGCGAACGCGTGGTTCGGCCACTCCGTGTCCGGGGCGGGGGACGTCAACGGGGACGGGTTTTCGGACGTCGTCGTCGGGGCGGTCCTATTCGACGGAACTGGGGTGGACACGGGGAAGGCGCACGTCTTTCTGGGTTCCACGACGGGGCTTACGACGGGCGCTGCCTGGCAGGCGGTAGGCGCGGGCCAGGCGTCGGCGGAGTTCGGCGTCTCCGTCTCGGGGGCAGGGGACGTCAACGGCGACGGGTTTTCGGACGTCATCGTCGGAGAGCACCAGTTCGACGGCGCGGCGGCGAACATGGGGAAGGCGTACGTCTTTCTCGGCGGCGAGCCGCCCGGCGGCACGCTGCGGCTCGCCCAACTCGAGTCGAACGGCACGACTCCGGTGCCCGTCGGAGCCACCCTTGCCCTGACGCCGGACACGGCAGTTCTCAAGGGCACGGTCGTCTCGAGCCCCCTGGGCCAGAAAGTGGCGCTGGAGGTGGAGGTGAAGCCCGTCGGTACCGCCTTTGACGGGCTGGGCACGGTGAAGGGCGCCCCGGTGCTCTCAGGCACGATTCCGCTCAGCACCACAGTCAGCGGCCTTGCCCTGAGCACCTCCTACCACTGGCGGGCTCGACCCACCTACCCGCTGGCGGCCAGCTACAAGGGGCCTCAGGCGGGCAGGTGGCTCGCCTTCGACGCGGTCAACCCGGCAGCCGCGGACTTCCGCACCGGCGTCGCCTCGACTGCGACCAAGCTGGTCTTTACCGTGCAGCCGTCCGACACTCCCGCGGGCGCCTCGGTGGCTCCGGCCATCCAGGTGACGGTGCAGGACGCGCTGGGCAACACCGTCACTGCTTCCACCGCCAGTGTCACCCTGGCCCTCGGCACCAACCCGGGAGGAGGGACGCTGAGCGGGACGGTGGCGACGAACGCAGTCGCCGGCGTCGCCACCTTCAGCAACCTCTCCATCGACAAGACGGGAGCGGGCTACCGGTTGACGGCCGCCTCGGGCGCTCTCGCAGGCGCCACCAGCAACCTCTTCGACGTCACCGCGGGCGCGGCCAGCAAGCTGGCCTTCACCGTCGGCCCGTCCACCACCCCTGCCGGCGCCTCCATCAGCCCCGTGGTGCAGGTGACGGTCCAGGACGCGCTTGGCAATACCGTCACCTCGTCCGTGGCGAGCGTCGCCCTGGCCATCGGTACCAACCCGGGTGGAGGCACTCTCTCGGGGGGTGGCGCGGCGGCGGCGGTGAACGGAGTGGCTTCCTTCGCCGGGCTGTCGCTGGACAAGGTGGGGGTGGGCTACACGCTGGTGGCCACCTCTGCTGGGCTGCCGGCGGAACCCAGCGCGACCTTCGACGTCTCCGCGGGGGCTGCGGCGAGGTTGGCCTTCGCGGTGCAGCCATCGAGCACCACCGCGGGGGCTGCACTGACGCCCTCGGTGCAGGTGGTGGACGCGCAGGACAACCCCGTCGCGTCCTCGACGGTCAGCGTCGTAGTGGCCATCGGCGCCAATCCAGGTGGAGGCACTCTTTCCGGCACCAACCCGGTGCCGGCAACGGCTGGGGTGGCGGCATTCGCCGACCTCTCCATCGACAAGACGGGAGTGGGCTACACCCTCGCCGTTTCCGCAGCCGGACTCACCGGCGCCACCAGCGCGGCCTTCGATATCACCGCCGGCTCCGCGGCGAAGCTGGCCTTCGTCGTGCAGCCGGCGAATGGGGAGCTCGCCAGGCCGCTGACGCCCGCGGTACAGGTGGCCGTGCAGGACGCGTTGGGCAACGCGGTGCCTGGGGTTTCGGCCACCATCGTCCTCGCCCTCCAGGACAACCCGGGGATGGCGACGCTGTCCGGCGTGCCTTCGGCTGCCACGGTGGACGGGGTGGCGACGTTCGCGGACCTGTCGCTCGACCGGGGAGGTGCCGGCTACAAGTTGAAGGCCTCGGCGGCCGGCATGGCGGACGTCAGCAGCGAGCCCTTCGACGTCACCGCTCCCCCGAAGACGAGCTACGCGGTGGGCTGCGACTGCCAGTCTTCCGGCGGAGCGGGTGCCGGCCTCTGGGGCCTGCTCGCCTCTGTCGCGCTGGCGAGGCGGCGCGTCCACCAGGGCATGGCTGGACCGGCTCGGGCCAAGGCGCGGCCCGTCAGTCTCGAAGCTGGCGGGCCTCGGCGGCGGTGGCCCCGTA
This sequence comes from Archangiaceae bacterium, assembly GCA_023248915.1. Taxonomy (GTDB): domain Bacteria; phylum Myxococcota; class Myxococcia; order Myxococcales; family Myxococcaceae; genus JAHFDQ01. Next base: position 3,639 of record JAHFDQ010000272.1, read on the forward strand.
GCGGTCGAGCTCTTCGTGGACGCGGGCCTGGCTCCAGTCGAGCTTCTTCGCCATGCGCTCGGCGACGACGGGCGCCGCGGCCAGCCCCTGGTCGCGCGACCTCAAGATGAGTGGAATCCGCCGGCAGAGCACGTCGGTCACCGAACGGGCAAGCTCTTGGTCCACCGCCTCGTCAACTTCGCCGGCGACGTAGGCCAGCTCGGGGTCGAGGGGCGCCATCGCCGAGGCGTCGCCGACGATGCGGGGCGCCATCACTTGAGCGCGCACCCCGTAGGTGTCGGCCAGGTGGCGCGCCGCGCGGGCGGGTACGCCCTTCTTTTGCAGGAGCTCGGCCACGTCGGACAGCTCTTCCTCGCCCGCGATGCCGTCGGCCCCGGGCAGCGACCGCTCGGCGGTGGTCGAGGCGGGCACCCGCCCCAACTGCTGGCCGGCGGCGTCGACCACTTCGGCTGCGATGCGCCGGTAGGTGGTCAGCTTGCCGCCGGCGATGGTGACGAAGCCGGGCTCGTCGAGGACGTAGTGCTCGCGTGAGATGTCGGAAGCGTCGACGTCGCCGGCGGCGAACTGCACCAGCGGGCGCAGGCCGGCCCAGCTCGACAGCACGTCGGCGCGGGTCAGCTTCGCCGCCGGGAAGTAGTGGTTCGCGGTCTCGAGCAGGTACTCGGCGTCGTCGCGGGTCGCCACCACCTTGTCCGGGTTGCCGTCGAAGAAGGTGTCGGTGGTGCCGATCACCGTCCGGTCGCCCCAGGGAATGCTGAACATCACCCGGTGATCTCGCCGGGCCAGCATCATGATCGCGTGGTGCAGCGGCAACCGGGCCGCGTCCACCACCAGGTGCACGCCCTTGGTCGGCTTCAAGATGGGCTTGGCCCCGTTCCAGGCGCGCACCTGGTCGGTCCACGCTCCCGAGGCGTTCACCACCACCTTGGCGCGGATGGCGAAGGGCGCGCCGGCGACGGACGAGTCGACGTCTTCGACCTCGGCGCCGGTGACGCGGCCCGTGCCGTCCTTGGTCAGGCCGCGCACGCGCACCCGGTTCACCGCCACCGCCCCCAGCGAGCGGGCGTCGAGCGCGTTCTCGAGGGTCAGCCGGGCGTCGTCGGTGAGGCAGTCGTAGTAGACGATTCCGCCCTTCAGCTCGGTGTCGCGCAGCCCGGGCTCGAGCTCGAGAATCTTCCGGCCCCGGTAGGACTTGTGCAGCTTGAACGACGAGAAGCCGCACAGGGCGTCGTAGATCCACAGCCCGACGTCGAGCTTGATCAGCCCGGGGCGCGACTCGCGGTAGGCCGGCAAAAGGAAGGGCAGCGGCTTGACCAGGTGGGGCGCCAGCCGCATCAAGAGCGCGCGCTCGTTCGTCCCCTCGAAGACGAGGCGGAACTGCGCGTGCTCGAGATACCTGAGGCCTCCGTGAATCAGCTTCGACGACTTCGACGAGGTGCCGGATGCGAAGTCGTCCTTCTCGACCAGGGCCACCGACAGGCCGCGCAAGGCCGCGTCGCGGGCGACGCCGCTGCCGGTGATGCCGCCTCCGATGACGAGCATGTCGAACTTGCGGTCGCGCAAGCTGGCCAGGTCCTTCTCGCGGGTGGCGTTCGGCTGAAGGGGGTCGGGCATCGCTAGATCTTTCGGCGCTTGCCGGTGCGCTTGTAGACGAGGTAGTCGGCGACGATGGTCGAGTGGTCGAAGCAGAGGTCGGGGGGAATCTGGTCGATGGGGAAGCCCTTCGCCTCGGACGCGTCGTCCGACCCCTTGGGAGTGCCCTCGGCCCAACCGATGTAGACGGTGGACAGGGTGTGCTGGCGCGGGTCGCGGTTCGGGTCGGAGTAGGTGAAGAACTGCTCGGACAGGTCGACCGACAGGCCGGTCTCTTCCTTCACCTCGCGGACGCAGGCGTCGTGCAGCGCCTCGCCCCGGTCGACGAAGCCCCCCGGCAGCGCCCAGCCCAGCGGCGGGTTCTTCCGGTGGACGAGCACGATGCGTTCGCCCGGAAGCTCGACGATGCAGTCGACGGTGGGGACGGGATTCTTGTACTGGCCCATGGCGGCACTTATACGCCGGAACGGCCGGGTTCAGACTAGGATCGCGGCGTGCGTCGCGTCGTCATTCCGCTCGTCGTCCTCGCCGCCGCGTCCGCGTGCCACGGGCACCCGCAGGCCGAAGGGCCCTACCGGCTGACCCTCGGCGCCGTGCAACGCGACGACTGCGGCCTCGCGGCGCGGCCCGAGGTGACCGAGCGCCTCAGCCTGCGCGTCGACGGAGAGGTGGTGCACGCCGAGTACTCGCTCTTCGGGCTCGCCATGGCCGGGGAGTTTCAAGAGGGCCCGCTCCTTTACCCCACCGAGCGGTTCTACCTCGACGGCAGCGCGTCGAACGTCGACACCCCCGTCGGGAACACCGCCTGTCTGGTCGACATGGCCAGCGCCCACGTCGACGCCGCCACGAAGAATGCCTCGGCCTTTTCCGGCAACCTGGTGGTGCGCCTCGACACGCGGCACCCGGACGAGTGCAACTGCCAGCTCTGGGCCGATCTCGAAGGCCGCGCGCCCTGACGGGCTACGGATTCCGTCCCGAGGCGCGCGCGAGGGCGTCGCGCACGGGGCCGAAGCTGGTCCGGTGGGCGGGGCTGGGCCTCTGCTCGGCCAGGCGCGCCAGGTGGTCGGGTGTCGGGTAGCCCTTGTGCACGGCGAGCCCCCAGCCGGGGTACCGCCGGTCGAGCTCGGCCATGTGCGCGTCGCGCGTCGTCTTGGCGAGAATCGACGCCGCCGCGATGCTCGCCGACAGCGAGTCGCCTCGGACGATGCCCTTCTGGGGCGTGGCGAGCTCGGGAATGCGCCGGGCGTCGACCAGGCAGTAGTCCGGGGCGACGGCCAGGCCCACGACGGCGCGCCGCATCGCGCGGAGCGAGGCCTGGTAGATGTTCACCTCGTCGATCTCTTCCACCTCGGAAAAGCCCACCGCCCAGGCCACCGCGTCGGCCTTGATGCAGGCCGCCAGCGCCTCCCGCCGGGCCGGGTCAAGCACCTTCTTCGAGTCGTCGAGCCCCTCGAGCTGGTACCTCGCGGGGAGGATGACGGCGCCCGCCACCACCGGGCCGGCGCAGGGGCCCACGCCAGCCTCGTCGACGCCGGCGATGCGAGTGAAGCCCTGGGCCCACAGAACTTCTTCGAATCGCAAGAGCGCGGCCAGCCGCTTCGCCTCGGCCTCGCGGCTCTTCGCGCGCGCGCGCAGCTTCCGGGCGAGGGCGCGGGCTCCGGCGCGATTGTCCGCCTCGAGCGCTTCGAGTAGCGCGGGCGGAGCTTCGGCGCCGGGCTGGAGCAGGCGCTCCGAGAGGTCGGCCAGCGGCCGGGCGGCGTCGGCCCCGACGTCTGGCCGGCTCACGGGCCGAGCGTCAGCGTCAGCGCGACGGGCTGGACCGCGCACAGGCACTGGTCCGAGCAGGTCCAGGTGCACTGCTGGGTGTCGCTGACCCGGGTCCCCAGGGACGCGGTGACCGTGACGGTTCCCTGGCCGATGTCCTGGTTGACGGCGGTGGTGTTGCCCGCGCTGTTGGTGGTGCCGGTCTGGCTGAGCCCCAGCCCTGCGTTCCGGGCGGTGACAGTCGCGCCGTCCACCGGAGCGCCCGCGGCGTCGACCACATGCACCGCCATCGACGCGAACTCGGCGGTGCAGGCTCCGCGGTCGCGGCCTCCGTCGGGTTCGAGCTTGTTGACGGTGCCGCAGGCGCACAGCGCCAGGGTTCCCGAAGCGACGACGAGGGCTGTCTTCATGGGCGCGCAGCTTTACTACCGGGCGGCGGCCGCCAGCAACAGCCGTGGCGAAGCGTCACAGGGTGGGGCGCAGGTCAGACCCGTCGTCCCAGGACGTCCCCAGCCAGGCCTGGTAGGCCGCCTTTTGTTCGTCGGTCGGCAAGTCCACCCGCGCCAGGTAGACGGCGTCGGACGGCTTCACCCCGAGCGCCACCGGAATCTCCAGCAGCTTGTCCCGGCGGAAGACGGTGAGGCGGGCGATCTCTCCCGGGCGGCGTTCGTCGCACCTCGCCAACAGCCCGGCCGCGTCCACCCGGTAGCCGTCGCAGGCCACCACCTCGTCCTCGGGGTACAGCCCCGATTCCATGGCCGGCGACCCGTCGAACACCGACGCGATCGTCGAAGCGCCGCGGGTGACGATGCCCAGCCAGCCGCGAGGCCTCAGGTCGGCGGGCTTCAGCCGGGGCGGGCTGCCCCCCTTGTCGTTGGCCGACTCGCGCACGCGCGCGCGCGCCTCGAGCCCCACGTGCTCGAACACCGAGAAGTCGAGCTCGTCGGTCGAGCGCAGCGCCCGGTCGAAGAAGGGCGACAGGTCGCTGCCGGCTACCTCGTGGGTCGCCCGCTCGACGCCTTCCTCGGGGACGCCCGACTCGTCGCCGTAGCGTTTCCACAACA